>NZ_QSUR01000017.1:0-138658 GCF_003439055.1 Bacteroides sp. OM05-10AA | reverse complement strand
TAGCCTTTTTATTTTAATACACTATATAGAATCGCGGAGACGCTTACGAGTGTGAAGGATGAATATTTCTATATTTTGCGTTTCCTTTCACCATAAATATCTGGTCTATAACTATTCAACTAACGGTGAAACTGATGAACCTTTATTAAAAACTATTAGAGAATTACATAAGTTCGATATTAATAAATGCAACCGCCGTTACTGTAACGGCGATTTCTTTAATGAAAAACAACACAATATACAATGGGTGGAAGTCTTATCAAAAGAAGCCCTACAAGATTAAAACATAAAACTAAATCCTTTATTGTGAGAAGCTTTATATTTTTGAATTTCCAAAGACAGTGTTTTTTTCAACTGCACTGCCATGAAATCCAAAAAAGGCTGGTTGGTTTCATCATCTTGCGCCTGTTGTAAAGAAAGGATATAATCTGCCCTATCCTCCTTAAAAATCTTAGCGGGGAAAAGATGATAGCAGAATTGAATATAGTTCATCAATAAGCGAGCTGCTCTCCCATTACCATCCACCCAAGGATGAATAGTCACTAAATTGAGGTGAGCATTAAAACTTAATTCGTATTGTTCACGGAACGTTTCCACATTCTTTTGCCGTTCCTGCAACAAGAAACAAAGTTCTTCTACTTTAACAGGTACTTTTTGATAACCCATATAAGAACGCCCACCTACACCAGCCGTAACGCCACACAAACGGAACTCACCTCTGGAAGAATCGAAAGAGCCGCCTATTGTATTATGCCTTCCCCCTGTTGTCCGCATCAAAGTAGCGTTTAACTTCCGCAAGAAAGCAGGAGTTATAACAGTATTGCGTTGCGCTTCCTTTTTAGCAAGCTCGTATGCTTTCTTCAAATCCTCATTCATCAGATGATATACCAACGGCTTTCCTTTAGCTGTTACACCTTCATCGAAAAGAAGCTGTGCATCCATTTCGGTTAGTGTAGAACCTTCAATGGCTGTAGAATGGGTAATAAGAGAATAGAGGTAGTACTTCTCATAGTCCACCGACTGACTGATACCGAGTTGCTGAAACTCCTTATACAGTTCCTCTATTTCCAGCCAAATACCTTTTTCCATAATAGGTTACCTTAATTGTTATTTTTCCCAAAATTACTTCTGATACAACACTTTACCAAGCGAAACGACTACTTTCTTACTATTTTTTTGCAAATGCTGGGAAAATTAGGCAATAAAAAAACGCTAAGTCGATTTGTTGCAATCACTTAGCGTTTTCCGAGTACCCAGACTCTCTGTCATCTCCTTAAAAAAATATCTAACCAAACATCTACCTATTTCAACTCAAATGGTACAGTACCTTTAATATCCCTGGATGAACTACCGATCATTGCCTCAAACTTGCCCGGTTCGGCCACCCATTCGTGTTTAGCATCATCAAAGAAGCTCAATGCTTTCTTATCAATCGTCAGCGTTACCGTTTTCTCTTCTCCCGGAGCCAGTTTCACTTTCTGGAAACCTTTCAACTCTTTGATCGGACGAGGGAGAGAGGATTTCTTATCGCTGATATAAAGCTGAACAACTTCTTGCCCCTCACGGGTTCCTGTATTCTTCACATTGACCGTGAAAGAGATAGTATCATCTACTGTCATTGTTTTCTTATCAGCCGAAGGCTTTCCATAAGCGAAAGTAGTGTAGCTCAATCCGTGTCCGAACGGGAACAGCGGTTTGATTTTTTCTTTATCCGCCCAACGGTAACCTACAAAAATATCTTCCCGATAGATTTCATTAATCGTATCTCCTCTATGTTTAGACTGTGCCAGTTCTTCCTTATTGCCCGGATATTCGCCCAATTTATGAGCCCCTACATCTTCCAGTTTTGCCGGGAAGGTGAAAGGAAGTTTTCCCGAAGGATTGGCGTCTCCCATCAATACGGAAGCAAGAGCAGTTCCAGCTTCCGAACCCAGGAACCAGCCCTGTACAATAGCCGGCACTTCATTTACCCAAGGCATGGCCACAGCATTGCCGGAGATATTGACCACAATCAGGTTTTTATTCACCTTTGCGAGTTCACTAATCACTCTATCCTGTGCGTATGGCAAACCTAAAGAAGCACGGTCCGAATCTTCACAATCCTGATGATTACTCTTGTTCAAGCCACCGAAGAAGATGACATAATCGGCATCTTTAGCCACTTGCAAAGCCTCTGCAAGCAGCTCATCTTCCGAACGGTTGTCTTTCAAGTCCTGACCGGTTTTCACACCGTTATACTCTCCTGTCGGATCGCCCACATACCCACGGGCATATACCACTTCCGCTTGTGAGCCCACACGACTTTTCAGTCCATCCAACGGAGAAATCTCATATTTCACTTTCAAAGAAGAACTACCACCGCCCACAGTCATCATCTTAATGGCATTTTCACCGATAACAGCTATTTTCTTAGCTTTATTCAAATCGATAGGCAGTACGTTATCCTTGTTTTGCAACAATACAACACCTTCTTCACCAATCTTACGTCCGGCTTGCCCGTGTTCGGGAGACCCTAAAGAGCCAAACGGTTTGTGCGGGTCCATTGAAGTACGGAAAATCAGACGAAGGACATTACTAACTTTTTCATCCAATTCTTTTGTTCCTACTTTACCTTCCTTGATTAATTTCAGGTAAGGGAAAGCAAGGAAATAATTATCATAGGCATTTCTCGTTCCGGCAGACAGTCCGTTCGTCCATGAACCAAACTCGAGATCCATGCCATTGTGAATCGCCTGCTCGGTATTGTGCACACCTCCCCAGTCGGACACTACGACACCGTCAAAGCCCCATTCATTACGAAGAATATCTTTAAGCAGGCGTTTGTTATGACAGGCGTGCTCTCCCTGATAGAGATTATAGGAGCCCATAATCGACCATGTGCCACCTTCCTGAACAGCTGCCTTAAAAGCAGGCAGGTATATCTCATAAAGGGCACGATCACTTAATTGTACATTGGTGGTATGACGGTTGAATTCCTGATTGTTCAATGCATAATGCTTCACGCAAGCAGCCACTCCATTCTCTTGCACACCTTTGATGTAAGGAACCACCATTGTGGCAGAGAGGTACGGATCTTCTCCCATATATTCGAAGTTACGTCCGTTCAAGGGTGTACGGTAGATATTCACACCGGGGCCCAACAGAATGTCTTTTTTGCGATAACGCGCCTCTTCACCGATACTTTTCCCGTAAAGATGAGACATTTCGGGATTCCATGTAGCAGCAAGGCACGTTAGTGCCGGATAGGCAATACAGGAATCGTTTGTCCATCCTGCCTGATCCCATTCATCCCATAAGACTTCCGGACGGATACCGTGAGGACCATCAGTAGCCCATACTTCCGGGATACCAAGACGGGGAACGCCTGCCGAACTAAATTTAGACTGTGCATGAATCATCTTTACCTTTTCTTCAAGGGTCATCCGGTTCAACGCATCTTTCACTCGCTCTTCAATAGGCTTACCTGTGTCCAAGTACACCGGCTTCTGCGCAAAAGCAGGCAGTGCAGTCATCACAGACAGGCCAAGTAACATTGCTTTGAATTTCATGTTCATTTATGATATAAGAAATAAGTTCATTCTTTTATTTATATAGACTCTCAAATGGGGGATATTTCCTAGTTGCGGATGAGTTTATTAATATTTATTATACTTATATCCCTTCCGCAACCGGTAATCCTCTGTTTCTATTCTGTTTTTAATGCTACACTGTTCATGCTTTGTGCCAGATTTTCAATCGTTGATTTCGAGCCATCCAACGGAGCATAGATTTCCAGACTGGACTTCAACATTCTTCCATCACAGAGTTTATCAATTTCTTCCTGGTTCATAGCCGAACGGTAGAAGAATAATTCACTGTATTCTCTGCTGTTCGCAGAAGTATTGTCACCAATCGTAAACTTACCAACAGTCAGTTTTTCACCCAGTTCTCCTGCCAGTGCTTTATCAGTATATAGCAGTGTACGTCTCTGAGCATAATAATGGGTCAAGGAAACAACATGCCACTGGTTATCGGTGACACTCACCGCACCTTTTATTTCACCTGTCAATGGAGAATGATATACTACAACTCCGTCCTGAATCTTCAATGTTCCGGTTGCATTGCCGCCATTGGCGAAAGAAGCGATGACTCCATCTGTCGTACCTTTTATTTTGAAGGACAATGTAAACGGATGTACCATATCTTCGGGTGTGAATACCAGCACTTTCTTATCTGCCAGCACATAAGAAGTTCCTGAAACACGTGAAGGTTGCCCCTTGCCTGCATCTATCGCGTCAAACAATGATGGAACCATAGCATAAGTGAACTCACGATGTCCGTCAGTATTTGGATGATAGATATCCGTACCATTCTGATAACCGGTTGCCCAGACACCCTTACCGTCATCTATCGCTCCCAACAGATTGATAGATGGAAGATCCCACTCATGAATCAATAGATTCATCTGTTTCACGTATTCATAGTCGTTTGCATCAAAATCACCACGGGTATAATTGTTCATCATTACAGGATATTTTCCATCTTCACGGGCTTTCTTAATCAAAGTCTGCATATTGTCTTTAAACTGATTATAGATAGCCTGTTGGTCTGTAGCTCCATGAATTCCTTCATTTCCCAGAGAAAGGCCGAAAATCACGTATGCACCACAATCATGAATCAAATCGTTGTAGCGTGCCAATAAGTTAAGTGTATTATTACTGTTAACGGATATTCCGGAGGTATACCATGGCAATTTACTTTCCTGGTTACGGAAACGTTCGTCGAGTAATTCACCGTACATATAAGCATAACCATGATTGCTGGTTGCTCCCTGTCCGTTGGCTACGGAAGAGCCCATTACAGAAATCTTAAAAGGATCGATACCTTCCTCGCCGCAATCAATATAATAGACATATCTACGTAAGTCTAAAGTGATATGATAAGTTCCATGATTCAGGTTGATATCCTCTGTATCATAACCCTGAGTACCCATACCAACCTCATTGGCCGTACCTTTTACACGCTTCATCACATAATCCCAACTCTTGTTCATGGCAAAATTAAAGCGTTCACGGTCACTCACACCAGATATTCCGGTGAGTTTTACTCTTCCGGCCCAGACACCTTTTCCCTGATAAGTCAAAGGCACACTTTTATCTACCGACCATCCGTTTGGAGTGACGCTTCCTACCAGTGCCCACTCTTTTACGGGAAGAATATCATAAGTCTTTCTGGACAAATCGACTGTAATACGGACTGTTCCGGTTGTAGAAGCAGTGATTCCATAATTATTGTCGGCTACTACTCCCGCTTTATACCCCTTTCCTATATTCACAGTCTTGCCATCTTTGGTGGTTCCTCTAAATGAAAGTTCACCGGATTTGAAAGAGGTGTATGCTTCGAAAACATTCGTCAGACTGCCATCAGCAGATACAATATGCATCGGAACTTCCCCCTCTTCCATAGCACTACCGGTCATGGTGAGTGATGTAAACTGATTGGGACGTTCTATATCTGTATATTCTTCTATTTTCAAGGCATTTAACGCAATATAATCGCCGTTCTTTCTTGAAACAGTGAACTTTATATTGCCATCATCATCCGGATAGATAAGTTCCGATTCGCAGATGTTTTTTATGTTTTGGTTGATACCCTCACCTCCGCAGTTAGTTCCCGAAGTCTGCAACTCACCCTGATAAAGATTCAGTCCTGACATTATATAATAAGCCGTACGCGTCTGTGTATTAATCCGGCTACCAAATGCATAAAATTTATATGCTTTTTTCGGATCAAGTTTGCTGAACGTAAAACTGCTATTATTCTCACCAGATTCGATGTAGAAGTAGTCCTCTGTGACAGATGGCACAGCAAAGTCTTTCAGGAGCTCTTTCTGGGGTTCCAGCAGCCCACCTCCGGTACTTTGTCCATTAGTAGAGAAACGATTATTCAAAGTCAACTCATAGTCAACCGAAGTATTCTCCGAGTTTACAAAAGAGGAATAGACTGAATTAACTTTAGCGTAAATCCCATCATTATTAATGATATTATTCCAATAATGCCCATTAACGTCGGGGCTTTGGGTCTGATCTCCCCTACTGGGATTAGTAGCAGTGCCGTTGGAACCAAAGTCAAAGTATAATGTCTGCACCAACACCGGTGTTACTGGTTCGGGTATTTCTATTTCTTCTCCCGGGGACGGGGGTACTATCGGTTCGTCATCATTACAAGAACCGATTGACAGCATTCCGAACAATGCAAATGCCAAGAATATATATTTCTTCATATTTTATTGATCTTATGATTTATGATTCTCAATGATTTATTTCTCAACGTTGGTATATTCCTCTATTTTCAAGACATTCAGTGGAATATAATCACCCTCTTTTCTTGAAACTGTAAATTTGATTTCACCGTTTTCATCCGGGAAAATAACTTCCGAAGCATAAACATTCTGAATATTCTGATTAATTCCTGTTCCTCCACAATTTGTTCCGGCAGCCTGTAATTCGCCTTGGTCCGTATTTTCTCCTGATATGATATAAATAGCTGTACGAACTTGGGTGGCCAATCGACTACCAAATGCATAGAACTTATATCCCTTGTTCTTATCTAAATTAGAGAATGTAAAGCTACTATTGTCTTCACTTTTCTCCATAAAGAAATAATCTCCGGTAGCAGTAGCTACGGCCAAATCATCCAGCAAATCTTTATCAGGTTGTAGCAAACCGCCTCCACCACTTGCTCCATTAATGGTAAAACGAGAATTTAAGGTCAATGCATAAGCTGTTGGAGTGTTCTCCGAATTAAATAAAGAACCATAAACAGTTCCTGCATTTGCATAGTTCCCATTGTTATTGGTAATATTGTTCCAGTAATTTCCATTGTCATCAGGATTTACAGTTGGGTCACCCTTACCAGGACTAGTGGCAGTACTAGAGCCAAAGTCAAAATAAAGTGTCTGAACGACTGTCGGCTCCGGTTTAACTTCTCCATCCGAAATCTTCTTGAAAGATACTACACCTTTATCATTTCCGGCACTCAAATCAACAGTAAGTGCATACGTTGCACCTTCTTCCAAAGGAATCGGCTTGTCATTCCCATCAAGGAGAAGTTCGATATTCTTACTATCCGTAAGGCGGATCAGCGATTTTGTTCCGTCGTCTGCCAGTGTCAATTGACTGAACTCACCTCCATAACCATTCTGGAAGAAGAACTTGGCGCTTATGTAATCGTAGCGGAAACGTTGTCCAAAGACTGAATTATGTTCAGGACCCGTCGTGCCAATAAACTGGTATTTCTTCGAAGAGATTTCCGGCACACAGTAATTACTTCCGGCATCCCAACCAAACTGAAAGTCCATCGAAGGAGAACCGACTCCCCATCCCATTAACCAAAGAGCACCGTGTCCTGCATCAGAAAGACCAGCTTCCTTGTCTCCATCCATACGAGTGATACCAAAATATTTTTGTTTCATATTGGCAACGACACGATACTTGCCATCTACCGGTAAGAAAGTCAACGTTCCATTAGATTCCTTCTTGAAATAATCAGGATTGATCCACCAGCCGTTCATATCTATACCTGTCACCACAATCGACTGTCCCTGTGTAAATGATTTCTGTATGAGATATGTATTTGCATCCTGTGCCGTCATCTTCTCCCCATCAAACAACACATTTACCAACGGAGTAACTTCGTAAGTCAGTGCGTTGAATGTTACTTCATAAGGTTCGGATGCCGTACCGGAAAAAGTAATAGGATTTACATTCTTTCCTTCTGAAAGGAGGTTGTCGTTATCCCAGCCAAAAGTCAGTTCGTTTCCATTCTCACCAACTTTCGGTGTTTTAATATAGGCTTTCAAATCCTGTGGGAATTTACCGGTCACACCATAATTATACAAGGATTTCTTTTTCATCAGATACTCCTCTCCCATCTCGTCCACCAAAGTCACGTAAGGAAAGTCCGGACGGGACAACACGACTTCCTGCTCCATCTCCGTGATAGTGAAATGGATATTTTGAAGTACAAACTTCAAAGTCGCTCTACCGTCGATAACATTGGGATAATATGGAATGAAGACCTTTCCGGTATAATCACTGCCGCTTGTCTTTGTACGGATAACCGTTTCGGACACTTGTTCTTCGCCATAAAAAAGCTTCGCTTTCAACGTAGAAAGAGGCACTTCCACATCAGAAGCCTTAATGGTAAACGGAAGACTGTCACCATAAAGAGCACTTACTTTACCTGCGATAAATTCCATATCCGGATTGCCCGCAAGATATTCGTCATCACTACAGGAATTCATTCCTAGTATTCCTATTAATGCCAGTATGATATAGATACTTTTTTTCATTGTCTTTATCGTTTTAAGGTTCTTATTCCGACTTCGCCCAACGGTAGGAAGTCACTGATTTACCCGGAACATCATAAGCAAAATGACGTTTTCCATCGCTAAAGGTGATTCTCTTTGTCTTTTCGTTATTATTCATCAGGACAAATGCATACGTTCCATCCGGGTTCTCGAAAGCAGAGTACATGATATTGCTGTCAGCGTAACCGGATGCACCAATGCGTACAGCTCCCGGTTTCACTACGCTTGAAAGATGAGCGATGATATAATAATGTGAGTTACGGATAATTGTCTTATAATCGCTATTGCTGATATCCACCGCTCCGTAGCATGTCTGGCAACCACCTTCACGATTAGGAGCACGGTCGTTATCAAGCATCAGATTCCAAACAATCACACCTTTACACCAGTTATTTACTGTGCCTAACGCAACTTCTTTCATATCTTCGAGAAGTCGTTTTGACAAATCACGCCCACTGTTCCAGGTTCCGATAGAGGTTTCTGTGAAAAGAAGTTCCTTTTCCGGATAGGCTTTGTGCATATTCAAAAGTTCTTCGCGGTCACCTCCATAGTTGTGATAAGCAGCTCCGGCCAAGTATTGAGAAGCATCTCCATCTTCATAGATTTTACCTGGATAGTTCTTTTCTGATTCAATGCTGCTATAATCATAGTTATGGTCATAAGCATAGATCTTTGTAGTCAATCCGGCATCCTTGAATTGGGGCCCGAGTGCTGTTTTCACGAAGTCTCTCTGTTCTTCCCAGCTCATATAAAGCGAAGCGGAATTACCACGGTTCAACGGTTCGTTCTGGGGAGTAACAGCATAGATGTCAAAACCTTCGGATTTGAATGCTTGTACCCATTTTACGAAATAAGTGGCATAATCCTGATAATAGGCAGGATTCAACTGGCCGTTTGTCCACGATTCCAGTGGAGTAAGATCTGTGAGGCTTTTCACTTTCATCCATAGCGGACATGTCCAGGGAGCTGCAATGATTTTTATGGAAGGATTGATGCCTAAAATTTCTTTCAGAATGGGCAAGATATAGTTTTTCTCTTCACTCTGCAAAGCGAAATTTTCAATGCCTTTGGTATCGCAGCAGGTATATTCGCTCAATGAGAAGTCCGAGCAGCCAATGGAGATACGGATATAACTAAATCCGAATCCTTTATCGTCAGAGAATGTTTCTGTAAGGAATGCATGACGGTCTGCCGGTTTCATTTGTAAAAGATTGAAACAGGTAGCGCCCGTGATAGCTACTCCAAAGCCATCCATAGTCTGAAACTGTTCAGTCGGGTCCAAGGTAATGGACGTAGGTGCCAGGTTATCTTTCGAACTGAAATTAACAGCATCACGGGTCAGGTCACGAGTCAGACTGTTGGTCGTTGCATAAATAGTCACATCTCCGGTTGGAACGGGTGTTACCGGTTTTTCCGCATCGTCACTGTTGCTGCATGCAGCCAGTATGGTGAAACATCCTAAAAAGGTCAATGCTATATTTCTCATATTTATCATAATCGTAAGTTTCTATGTTTTTGAATTGAATTAATAACCCGGATTCTGGTGAATCTTATCGTTCGCATCGATTACCGATTGTGGAATAGGCAAACGATAGGAAGTTTTATCGAATGCGTAAACCTGTGCTTTGCGTCCCGAATCTTTCGCATACACGGCATTCATCACTTCTTCCACCTTATCCAGACGAACCAGGTCAAACCAGCGCTGTCCCTCGAAAGCCAGTTCCAAACGGCGTTCTTTCAGCAATGCATTGAGCATAGCATTCTTATTTGAACGGGTAGAAGCAGAAAGTGCTCCTAATTTGGCACGTTCGCGAACTTCATCTATAATATCGGCAGCTCCGTCCAAATCCGGTGTATCCTGCATAATCAGTGCTTCTGCTTTCAATAACAGTACATCAGCATAGCGGTATTTGATGATGCTGCTGTTAGCCGAACGGCATTTGTACATAAACGGATAGTTATCAGACGGATAATAGTTACTCCACTTACAATCGTAATAAACCACCGATTCTTTGAAACGAACTTCATCTCCTTCCTTTTTGAAAGCGTTAATCAGGTCACGAGATGGTGTCACCCATTTTGCCCATGTAAAGTTAGTATTCCAATTCACCAAGTCACGACCGAACATCCATGTACACCAGTTACCTGCACCGGGAGTAAATTGTGCTTCGAGAATAGACTCTTTTGTGTTGCGCATCTTTGCATCTGTTCCGGCAGTATTCATTCCAAATAAATCATTGAAATCTTCTACAAGATCGAAACCATCTGCTTTCACTTCATCACAATACCGAATCACTTTCGCATAGTCACGTAATGGTTTCTCTGCATATATCTTAGCTAGCAATGTGCGGGCTACCGATTTAGTAAATAGTGTTTTGTTTCCTGCTGTATTGTCCGGAGCATACAGAACAGCATCCAGTAGGTCCTTTTCAATCTGTTGATAGGCCTCAAGTTCCGTGTTTTGCGCCGGGAAGTATTGCGGATATACCTCGTCTATATTGTCGGAAGTAATATCATCAGCAACGGTAGTTATCACCGGGAAATCGCCCCAAAGACGCACCATATCAAACATCACCATGGCACGGAATATCTTTGCTTCCGCTTTATATTGTGCCCGTTCGGTAGTCGTTAATGCGTTGTCTGTCACTGCGTCAATATTGCAAATCAGGATATTGGCACGGGCAACATCTTCCATATATCGGTTCCAGTCCCGTTCCATCACAGAGTTCGAACCTTCAATGGAGTTATTTTCAAACGGAAGAACTTCTGCTCCCGTAGTACCTGCATAAGCATTATCTGCATGAGAATCTGCAATAAGAAGCAAGTCTACATACCAATGCTCCTGACGGTCGCGCATCTGGTTGTAAATTGTAGTGAGATGCCCTACAACCGCTGCTTTATTTTTAAAAACCACCTTTTCACCAGTATCTGTCATTCCTTCGGTCACATCCGAATATGTATCCACAGGATCATAATCCAGCGAACAGGAAGAAATTCCTAAAAACAAACAGGAAGTGATTCCACAAAATATATATCTTAGTTTCATAATCTTTCCTTTCATTAGAATTCAACATTAATACCAAACATGTATGATTTAGAATGCGGATATGTGCCCCAGTCAATACCTTGCACTGTACCACTATTCCCCCATTGGTTCACTTCCGGATCCATGCCGGAATAACTCGTCCACGTCAACAGATTAGTAGCTGTGAAATAGGGTTGCAAACGGGTTATTCCCCATTTCTTCATCAATTTCCCTTTGAAATTGTATGATAAGGTAATATCCTTAACTCTAAGGTAACTACCGTCTTCCACAAAATAAGTAGAGTTCAATAATTTGAAATTAGCTTTCGGCACATCTGTGATTTGTCCCGGAATCTTCCAACGGTTCAAGACACGGGTAGACTGATTTTTTCCATCATACATACCTTCCGTTTCAATACGTGAAGCATTATAAATATCGTTTCCATAAGAACCCTGGATGAAGACGCTCAAATTAAAGCCTTTATAAGAAAAGGTATTTGTCAGTCCATAGGTAAAATCTGGGTTCGGATCACCAATGTAAGTACGGTCGGAAGATGAAATCTTTCCGTCACCGGTCAAATCACGATACATTAGTTCGCCGGTTTCAGGATCGACACCATCACTGATATAACCAAAGAAACCACCCAAAGCACGTCCAGGTTCATTACGAACTACATGGTCGTTTATCACATCACTTGTCTTTGCATCATAATAAACCTTCTGCAATGCCAACTTCGTCAGTTTGTTACGGTTGAAAGACATATTAAAATCCGTATCCCAGGTAAATGCTCCTCCACGGAAGTTCTTCGAACTGATAGAAAACTCAAACCCTTTATTAGTCATCTCACCCTCATTACGAGCTATTTTAGTAGAACCGGCGGGACCTGCAGGAACCACTGCATTCATCAACATATTCGTCGTTTTCTTGTAGTAATAATCAAGGTTTAAAGTCAACCTGCCATTCAATACCGTCAAATCCAAACCGATATTAGTCTGTGTGGTAGTTTCCCAGGTTAAATCGGGAGTACGCAAATTTGCCTGACTGATAGTAGGAACTGCATTTTCATAATCCGTTGTATCTCCCTCTTCACCTTTTTTGAACCATTGGATGCGACTGATATTATAACGTTGGAGATATGAATAATCTCCCAGTCCCGACTGGTTACCGGTTTGTCCCCAGCCCCCACGCAACTTCAAGTCATCAATCCATGTCAGGTTTTCCATAAACTTCTCCGAAGAAATACGCCATGCCCCAGAGAGCGATGGAAATACTCCCCAACGATGATCGGGATGCAGTTTGGAAGAGCCATCTGCACGCAGGTTGGCTGTCAGCAGGTATTTACTGTCAAAGTTGTAGGATACACGACCGAAGAAAGACATAATTCCCCACTGCGATCCTCCTGTACCTGTGTTATCCCATGCAATCTTATTTGCTGCATTTAATGTCTGTATCAGGTCATTACGGAAATGAGAACCATTTATCCAACTATTAGAATAGTCTGAATCCGTCCATGAAGAACCCGCCATTACTTCCAATCCGTGTTTCTTGAAATTCTTATTGTAGGTCAACACGTTATCAAATGTAAGCACTGTATTCGTATTTCGGTTATCCGAAGCTTCTCCATACTGATTGCGCCCCCAGGAAGTAGAAATCGGGTCTAGGAAAGTCGTATTAATAGCATTACGGCGGTCAATGGTGAAAGTCGATTTGAACTTCAACTCCGGAAGTACAGTAAGCAACACATTACCGGATGCCAACAGGCGGTTTTCCTTATCCTTATTGTTTTTTGCACGTGCCATATTCTCCAACGGATTCGTAATATTACTTACCCCATAAAAATTAGTATAATACTGCTGCGGATTCAAAGGGTTCCAAATCGGGGCAAAAGTTGGTGTATTGATAACAGCCAGCACCACTCCACCACGATTGGAGCCTGTTCCCATCGAACCGCCTCCATTACTGCTATAGTCCGAATAAGAAATATTGGCGCTTACCATCAGCCAGTCACGAATCTGATTCTCGAGATTTACGCGGAAGTTATAACGTTTGTAATAAGAGATATCCAACACTCCTTTCTCATCCAAATATCCGGCAGAAAGATAATATTTAATCTTATCATTGCCATTGGATACAGCCACCTGATAATTCTGTGTCTTCCCGGTAGAATATGTTTCATCAAACCAGTTTGTACGGTCCGGCAATCCATCGGGTAAAGAGACCAATCCGATTTCGTCCTGTAACTCTTTATACTGTGAAGAATTCAGCGATTCCATCTTATCCACTACCTTATTCAATCCGAACTGTGCCGTCAGAGATATTTTGGCCTTTCCCGCCGCTCCTGCTTTCGTCGTTATCAGAATAACTCCATTGGCCCCTCTCGAGCCATAAATAGCAGATGAAGAAGCATCTTTCATAATCTGCATACTCTCAATATCATTCGGAGAAAGGAATCTGATATTATCTACCGGAACTCCATCCACTACATATAATGGATCATTGCTTCCATTCATAGAAGTAGTACCACGCACACGGATAGACATATCCTCACCTGGCTTACCACTAGGACTAATCACCGACACACCGGCCGCTTTACCTTGAATGGCCTGTCCTGCGGAAACAATGGGGCGCATATCCAAGTCTTTCGTGGATACGGAAGAAATAGCAGTCGTCACATCTTTCCGTTTTACCGAACCATAGCCGATGACCACCACCTCGTCGAGCACTTCATTGTCTTCCTGAAGTGTGATTTTCATCTGGCGGGCTGCCTTTACCTCCTGCGATTTGTAGCCCACATAAGAGAATATCAAAATGGCGTTTTGCTGAACGTTTAGTGTAAAGTTACCATCCAGATCGGTAATTGCTCCGTTAGACGTACCTTTTTCCTGTACACTAACCCCGATTAACGGTTCTTTTTGAGCATCCAAAACCTGACCGGATGCTGTTAATTGCTGTGCGGATGCACTCAAAGATAAAAACATTGCCAAGATAGCAAAGAAAATCTTGCGACTCCCCGAAAGGATTTTTCGCCTGTTCTTTTTCATGCGTACTAATTTAAAAGTTAATAATAAAGTTCGTCTGCAATGGAGCTATTCTCATTGCTTTCGAAGCACAGGTCAAAAGTATAAAGAAATTGAGGCGAGCTAACAAGGAGGGGTCAATAAGTGGATTACCCAAAATGACAATCCATTTATTACCAGCAATTTGCGCACAATAAGTATCTCCAAAAAAGTGGTTAGTTTACAGTCTTAGTTAGCGAATCTTCCGTACTAAATCTTCAAAATCCTCTCTCGACCCACGGGCTTTGTTCTTCACTTTCGCCCGGTAATTATAAATTGTATTCACTGAATAACGAAGAAACTCCGCAATTTGTGAACTATCCTCAATGCCTAAGCGTATCAAAGCAAAAATTCGTAGTTCGGTATTCAGCAACTCATCTTTTTTCAATACAATCTGCTCATTCTCCTGTAAGAGGTCATTGAACTTTTTCACAAAATCGGGGAAGAGATGCAAGAAAGCAGTATCAAAGTTCGCATATAACTCTTCCAGTTCTTCATCAAGAGCATCCTGCGAACGCGTTATCTTTAATAACTCTGCAATCTGTCCGGCAGATACTTTCTTATTCACCATACGCCGATAAGCATCCAGCCGATTGATATAGGTAGAACACAGCTTGATAAAACGGGCAATATACTCTTCCTTAATCTGATTAGACTCCGAAAGTTCGATATTGGTAGAAGACAGACAGCTATTCATTTGCCTCAATTCCTCATTCAATCCATTCAGCTGTCCGTTAGCCACCTGGAGATGATTTCTTGCATCCGCCAGCTTTTTCATCTGACGGTAGATATAGCCTAAAGCTACAATCAATAGCACCAATAATGCGGTGATAAGCAGTAGATTCTGTTGCAAACGGTCATTCTGTTTTTCAATCATAGCTTGGTAGGTCTTGTCAATCAACGAAAGCACATCCGCACTCTGCCAGCTACGCAGGCGGGCATTATAGAATTTCGTCGCATTCCAGGAAAAACGCATATATTGATATGCCCGTTCCATATCACCATCTTCGTAAAGCAGTTGGGCAAGCATCCATAACGAGGCATGGTCCTTAATGGCAGAACGAATATCGGATATGGCAGAAAGACAAAGATTCTGTTTCTCTCCCAGATTATCATTACTATACTTATAAATCAAAGAGCGATGGTAAGTGACCAATGCATACTGTGGAGTATTCACTTCTGTTTCCGCCAGCCGGAGGTCATTCACTTTCAGGGCTTCCTCATACTGATGCTGGTCACGAAGCAATGCTTCGCGCATCATCAGATATTCTTCCGATTCAGGGGGCAATATAGCATATAAAGAATCTTTATATGCCTGCGAAATGGTCCAGTAATGTCCTGAAAGAGTTTTATCCTGGGTATAAACGCTCAATTCGCCATACACATGGTCAAAGCAAGTGTAATAATCAGCTATTAAACGGGATACGACTTTCTGCCGGTCTACCGATTCTAAAACATCAATAGACTCCGTGTACATTCCCGTTGAAGATAATAATAATGAAAGCTGCAACTGACTTTCTATCTTCCGGTCTATATCATGCAAGCGCTCCGCAATCCGTATATTTTCATTCAAATAATGGATTGCAGAGTCGCAAATAAAGGCTTTATATTCTTTGTATATCTGACTGTTCAGGTTATAATATTCCACAGAATTAACTTCTATTCCGTGTGTCAGTTCTTTAAGATGTCTGATACGTGATTCACGTTGAACCACATAAGTCTCATGCTCCCGAATCGTCAAATCAAGTACATTCAACAGCGAGTCCAGGGTCTTATCAGCCCAGGTATATAGTGGAAAAGAGAGAAGTAGAAGAAACAACAGGTACTTTTTTTTCATCGGAGTATTAAACTTTAATAGAAGATTACAAGACTAATAAAGACAAATGTAGAGAAAATCTTCGTATTTTAAAGAATAAAACAGATAGAAATTAAAAGTACATCTATTATACTATTCCACTAATTACTGTAAATAACAGCTGGTTACACTTTGCTTATCCCTATAAAACAGTTTTGCTTTTACAACAGCAGACTGACAGGTTATAGGAGCCTCCCATAACATCGAATCAATCGTCGGTTCAGTCCCATCCGTCGTATAACGTATCTGTGCTCCTTCGATAGGAGTATTCGCATACAGAAGTTGGTCTCTGACGAAAAGTCCGGGATGAGGTAAACGGAAGTTTACCCCTATCCGGCTCCAATAAGGCATTTCCTTTACACTGATTTTCTCATAAAATAGTGCCAGATCCCGGTCAAAAGCCTGTTGCTCTGCTGCTCCGGAGAGGACTTCCCAATCCGGATGCGCATTCCAGCCACGTTCTACCAGTCCCATCACTTTAGGGAACATATAATATTCTACCCATTGAAATCCTCGAATTGTTTCGGCAAACAATTGAGCCTGTACGCCTTTTATCTGTTTCCTGCCGGATGCAGTCAATGCCGTTTTTCCTTTTCCTGCGGAACTGATCTCAACCGGATTACCCGCCATATCCGTACGGGAGGAACGATAGACATCGAACGGAAGCATGGAAAATGCTTTGGATTCATCCACGTATCCACCCCAGAAATGTCCCGGTTCATCGGGATGAGCATCATAAGCCAAATCCAGATAGAAATTATTCACATTGCAGAGAATAACCGGATAACCGTTGTTGGCTATCTGATAAGGAATTTCATCCTCTTTCCACTCAGGAACAGTCTTCCACGAATTGATACCGGCTGCGTGTTGAGACAAATAAGTATGAGTATCTTTCTTATGCCCCAAAGCTACTTCTTGCCAACCATTAAAGGATAAATTATGCTGTTGTAAACAATCAACCACCCGGGTAATGAAATATTCGGCCAAATCATGTGCCTTTTCCATTCCCTGTTCTTCCATGAGCGTTCTGCATAAGGGTGATCCCATCCATGCCCCTTTAGCCACCTCATCACCGCCTAAATGAATGGTGGTCAGTGGTGCATCCGCTTCCTTATACATGCTCACTATTTCCTGAATCACCTTCTCCATAAAACGGTAAGTGGAAGGTAAGGCTACATTCATAACATTATCCGTATAGGCCTGTGCGGAAACATATCGGGAAGTATCCTGCAAATTACTCAAAAGATATTCCTTCGCCTTCTCCGGGTCTGTATCGATGTATTTCTGATAACGTGCATTCATTGCTACAATCGCCGCACGCGCATGGCCGGGAGATTCTATTTCCGGAATTACCTGCACATGTCTTTCGGTTGCATATCGCAATAAATCAATGAATTCCTCCCGGGTATAATAACCATTTCCCGATGTAGCGGCACACGGATCATATCCACCATCATAAGCCGGATACAACCAATCTTTTTCATCGGTAGTATGTCCTCGTCGTGATCCGATGGCAGTCAGTTCTTCTAACCCCGGAATTTCCAGTCGCCAACCTTCATCATCCGAAAAATGGAACTGAAGCACATTCAGTTTATAAGAAGATAGAATATCAATCAGTTTCTTCAAGTGATCCACCGTTGTATAATTCCGGGCAATATCCAACATCTGTCCCCGATATAATAAATCCGGATAATCCTTTATAGACATTGCTTCCAACCGGAACGGGCTTTTCTGCCCTTTCAGTAACCCCAACAGGGTCTGCGTTCCGTTAAAAATGCCATGTGGAGTAGTAGCGCTAATCCTTATCTGCTGACTGTCAATACTCAACTCATAATATTCCTCATTAACTGCTTTCTTCTTGTCAGAAAGGTAATTCAGAGTAATGGTTACCGGAGCTTCCGGCACTACTTCCAAGCCATACCATCCGGAAAGTTTCTCTTTTAGCAGTTTTCCCTCATTGGCAAAATCCTCATGGAAAGTCAAAGTTAGTTGCTTATCTAATAAGATATTACCTCCGGTAGTAACCACCTTTTTTATGGAAGGTATTATATCCGTTGAATGAAACTCCGGAGTAACTGCATTGTTCAAACGAAGGTTTGTTTCATACGTTTTCCGAGCAATCGTTCTTTGCCATTCCGTCATAAGTAATGGTATGTTATTCAATGTTACAGGAAGTGGCTTACCTTTCGATGCTCCCGACTGGCTCACCCAGTAGCTTCCTTCGGGCGCATGCGAATTCTTTGGCACTTCCCCATCACACTGGAAAATCACTTTCAATGAATCTCCCGGAGCTAATGAGATAAATCCCTCTCCCGGATACATTTTAAAAAGAGTTGCATTCACTTGCTCCACTCTAACCGGTGACGAAGCATCCTGCCGGATAGTACGGGGAAACTGCGAATAATAAATCTCCCATTCTTTTCCTACAGGAGTATCTGATATATTCTTCAGTACAAATGAATTTTCATAATATTTACCATTCTCATCGTAGTTTCCCATCTCCCAAGTTAAAGAAACCGGAGCTCCCGAATCATTCGTCGATTTACAACCGCCTGCAAAGAACAGGATGCACAGCCACCCTACTGTCCATAAAGAAAATTTTATATCATTCATAAATTTAGTCTTAGTGATTAGTCATGCCACCCTTTACTTCTCAAATAATTGAGCATAAAAGCCGGACTGTCTGTTTGAAGGATTCGTGCTCCCAACTTGTTTATCAGATACCCATAACTAGCATCCGGATCTTTCTTTGCAGCCTCATCATCATGCCCGCCTGCCAGAGAAGCCCACAAAGTATTATACCAGATCAGACTTTTCCCTGCCAGTCTGCGTTCCATTTTGGCAGGTACCGGGCTAGAAGCATTTCTGTAACAAAGCTCAAAAGCAACCGGATGCAACTGTTCCATATAATCCTCGACAACCTTCATCGATTTTTCCTCATCAATCGTTACGACAGGCATATAGATCACCTTATCCAGATAAGAGCCGAACTCTCGCTTCACCGTCTCCACCGGTTGAGCACCTTTCATTATAACTAAATCAGCAGTATCGGTTTTTCTCAATATAATATATACATCATCAAAAATAGGATAGGCCTTATCCAGATTAACCATAATCTGACCTTTGGCTGCCAACAATGCTTCTTCCAAAGTAGGAACAGTATATTCCGTTAACTGACCATCCTTGTCTTTCAACCGGAGTTGCTTTATTTCAGCCAACGTTTTATCTTTTACTTTTCCTGTACCATTAGTAGTACGATCTACCGTATCGTCATGCATGAGAACCAGCTCACCGTCTTTCGTCTTACGGATATCTATCTCTACAATATCCACTTTCATCTGAATAGCACTATCGATAGCCGCCAAAGAGTTTTCGGGGGCAATACTCCAATTTCCGCGATGCGCCACCACTAAAACCTTATCTAAGTGTGGATTCAACACATCTTTGCGAATGAGCTCCGCCCGTTGTGCAGCCAGGAAACCTGGCTGCAGACAGAGCAGTAACAAAAGCACTATAACCTTGCTTTTCTTCATATCTTTCATTTGTTATTTAATCTTCTTACTTCATTCAATACCTACTATATTTTGGCCACAGTTACAACCCTGCATCATAAGCACCAGCCTGCATCTTGTTGACATTACGGGTTGCTCCACGCTGGTCTACTCCAAAGCCGGCTTCACCAACCCAGTCTACAAATTGCTGTCCCACAGTTGCATCAAAGGATTTCACTGCATTAATCACAGCCTGCCAGGTTGCAAATTCGTCAATAACACCGGTCACAGTCCATTGATAAACGCCATCCGTTAAAGTAGCAGCAGGAAGAGTTTGAGATGAATAATCCGTATCCGTAGCAACTGCTCCCCAACCGGCATCTGCCGCCTGATATACATTGTATCCACCGGAAGTGATATTACCCGCATAAATAGTTCTGTTTCCGGCTCCTTTGGCAAATAAAGAGTTGACCACAAGAGAAGCATTTTTCCCTGCACGGAAGACACCATTCGGATTGCCCGAATTTCCAACAATCGTAGTATTGGCAAGCATAAAGTAGGCATCTCCGTTGACAGTGATACTATTTCCTCCTGTAGCTGCCGTGCCAAGTACAGTTACATTATTCATGCAGACATATCCATTTCCGGCATGAATACTAGTTCCCCAAGCGGTTGGTGCATAATTCTCATGCAACAAGCAATTATTCATAAACAGGAAGCTGTTTGCTGCGGTAGTAGTGATGGCTCCTCCACGCCCTGTCGCTTTATTGCTCACCATCTCCACCTGATTTAACAAGACTCTTCCTTTTGATACTTTAACGGCTGCTCCACCATCGCTTCCACCATCGCTTCCGCGATTGAAATTCTTTATGACACAATTATTCAGTTGCAGGGTTGCGTCACCTCCACCTGCCGCAACAAACACGGCACGAACACTTCCTGCATCACTCAATCCATATTGTCCATTGAAAGTACAGCCATCGAAAATAATATTTGTCTGATTACCCAATACTAATAAAGAGTTGGACGTCGCAGATGCTCCACTACTGGTATTTCTGACGAAAGCAGTCGTGTATTTAGCAACGTCACGTTTCGTTAAATCCGTTCCCGTGCTTAAAGGATTATATCCGCCTTCAATCGTTATTTCCACTTGCTTACTATAACCGCTATATTCTATCTTCACTCCGGAGTTTTCTTTCGCAATCTCATAAGAGCCCGCAGCTACATAAATCTTTTTACCATCTAGTTTGGCTGCATTAGCATTGGAAATTTCACTGTTACTATTCGTTTGCAATAAGTTGCGTAATGCATCTACTCCCATTGCATTATCCCAATCCATACCGGTTGCATTTCCGGCAGGTTGCCCTTTCACATAGTAAGCGGCCAGTTGCAGTTCTTCCGCATCTCCGCCCGGCAAAGTACCGCTATCCCACGGAGAAACAATCGGCTCACTGATAGTTATGATCGAGCCTTCCACTTTTAATGTGAATTCATAACACTTTCCAGATTTCAGTTCCGGTATACCGGGCAGCACCAGATCTTCGCCCAAATAGTTTAAGGAAACAAAGGTAGCAGTTGTCCCGGCTTTTCCAGGAGCCACAATGGCAGTATACGTACAACCATCCTGTCCTGCCTTACCACCTTCGGGAACTGTAATGAAGGGGGATATTAAAGAAGTACCCGATACCACTTCCCCGTTTGTATATCCCTGATAGGAACCAATCTTTACTCCCTGAACCTTAGCTTGTCCGCCTACATCTGCAAGCGTCATAATCACTTTTGCCATTTTCCGGTTCATACCCAGACGAAGAATACGGGATCCGTCGTCCGTTGCATTCTCTACGGTACACGTCATATAATCGGCCTTAGCCAGGTTTTCCAAACGTTGCTGGTTTGTGGGAAGTGTAAAATTAGCCGTACTGGCTCCGTTCACTACCGGATAAAAAGCCGAATAAGTTACCGGTTCCTCCCCCCATCTTAAATAATAATTATCGGTCGGCACCCATTTTCCTTCCGAAAGTACATAATTCAGATATCCATCCTCACAACTTAACTGAATTTCATCACCCTCATTAAATTGTTTCTGCTGATCTCCCGTTGCACCGGGATTACTACGTGTAAAGACGGTATTAATAGCAGCTTCAATCTGAATAGCACCGGAATCTTCACTATACACAGCTATATCCTTATCCGTATCACAAGCCGCCATACCCATCAACAAATAGACAGCCAATATCAGTTTTGTAATCTTCATAGTTTATCTCCTCTTTCTTTAATTCCGGTCGATAAGTTGTCCGGTTGCCCAATTTCTGGCCATCTTACCAGCCAATCGGACAGTTGTGTTTACATTGAGAGTCAAAGTATGTTCCACTCCTTTTTCCAATTCAATGGCTTCCTTTGCAGTCCAGATATACAGTTTTCCGTCATAGCTGAAGTTCACAGAGAAGCCCTCTGCTATTTTTTGTGGAGGCAGAATACATTCGCAAGATTCCGTCCCTTTATAGGGAGCCACAGTAGCCACCACGGCATCTGGCGCAGGAACAACCATCGGAACGGTTGCCGACATATCACAAATTCCATTAACAACAGCCCCATTGATAGACATATCCCCTAACTTATTCATTGCAGCATCTGCCGTTCCATTGACTGTGATTTTTATAATCAGCTTGCTCATGGCATGACTCAAAGAGATTTTCAGCTTTCCATCCGCAGTTAAATCCTGCTCTGGGTCGACTGTTGCTTTCATCAACAAAAAATCGGAGGACTTCACATTCTCTTCAGTAGCCTGGTTGGTAAGAGCATTAACTGCCAAAGAAGCATCCGGAGCGGCTTCACTCATATAAGGCGCATACGCTATCATCGTCACCGGCGTTCTTTCCGCATCCCAAAGCATCTGCTGACCGTCGGACGTACTCCAGGCACTTCCGGAACCAACCATTTGCTTATGATAGTTATAAGCAGCATTCTCGCTATTCCGGATCATCAATCCGAAACGTTCCAGATTCGTTGCATCATACCCTGCACGCGACAAAGGTTCATTTACTTCTGTAATGATACGGATTACATGGTCTTCGGGGAAACTACCCGTTGACAGTAATTCATCCTCAATATTTGAGCATCCGGCTAGTCCGACGCCCAAGGCTATTATATAAAATATCTTCTTCATGTTACAGTCGTTTTAGGGTTTAATTGGTCAGAACAGCATCATAAGCACCGGCCTGCATCTTATTCACATTACGAGTCACTCCCCGCTGGTCTATTCCGAAAGCATCTTCACCGATCCATTCCACAAACACTTCTCCCAAATTAGTAATAGGCGAAGCCACCGGGTTAAAGCTTTTCGCAACTTCTATCACCGCCTGCCTGGTAGCATATCCTTTTACCGAACCAATCTGATTGAGATCCCACACATACACTCCCTCCTCATTCAGCGCACCGTTCACCTGATTAGGATAAGCCGTATCGGAGGCACTCATCGTTATCCCCGTCACACGCTGATACACATTATATCCCTTCGAGAAAGCCTCAAGATTACTACCATTCAGATTAAAACTCGGAGCCGAAGGATTTTCAGAGATCAACAGATTATTAATAAACTTCGTATCACCGCCAACTCCCGTCTCACAGCGTACAGCCCCATGACTATCATTCGCATTTCCAATGATTGTGTTATTAGTCAGCAGTATACTACCTCCTCCATTCAAAGCGGCACCTGTCCCCATATTCTCTATCAGCGTGGTATTGTTTATACAAATATGTCCTTCCGACATCTGAATACCATTTCCCCACGAACCGTTATGAGAATTACCTTTCAGCAGACAGCCATTCATAAATACCACCGCCGTCTTGCTACTACAACGAACAGCTCCTCCACGACCTGCAGCTGTATTGTCCAATAAGCTTACCTTATTCAATCGCACCTGTCCCGACAAGACAAAAACAGCCGGGCCACCCTGCTTGGCAGAAGTCGTTACTCCCGACTTGCAATCTCTAATCACACAATCGATCAACTCAATAGAAGTATCACTGGCACTGCCACTCACATAAATTCCACTACCACATTCGGTAGCACTGGCATCTGCTTCAGATACATATCCATACTGAAAAGTAACCCCTTCAATAGCTATATGTCCTTTCTTGACAAGCAACAAACCACAATCACCGGCATCCGCCTGCTTATTTCCGTTCACATCACCACTGATGACTGTCACATACGCATCTATATCACGTGCCGAAACATCCGTTCCTTCACTAAACTGGCTATATCCGCCCTTAATCGCTTTGACATCCTTGCGAACGATTACACCAAGCCCACTCTCTTCGGACATTATATATTTTCCCTGACTCATATAAATCGTACTCTTGGAGAGATCAATTGAACCGCTCAACAACTTACGGAAGCCAGCCGCATCCAGCGCCTGTTCCCAAGAACTGCCATCCATCTCACCTTCACCGAATTGAGTCACAAAGTAACTCTCCAATCCTTTCTGCATAATCACTTCTTCGTCCAGATCGTCATCGTAATCCGTCATCATAGGCGGGTCTATCATCTCATAATCTTCCTGGCATCCCTGTGCCAACAGAATCATGAAAGCCAGCATACATAGCTTCGATATTATGAATAATCTATTTTTCATTTTCTTTCTTTTTTAACTTGTACATTAGATAAGAATAATCACAAATTCACCGATTTCACCGGGAAATATCCGGATAACCGGGATTCTGTTTCAGATATTCATTCTGTTCCAGTTGCGTCTGCGACAAGGGGAACAATTCATAATGATCGTCTGCATCCCGTGGTTTATCCCACCATGCTTCCTGATACCTGTCAAAGCGGATCAGATCTGTACGCCGACGACTTTCCGCCAGAAATTCCCGTCCCCACTCATCCAACATTTCTTTCAGATCAAGCATAACGTTACCTTCCGGCTGATAAGCGATATTTGCTGTAAAGTTTTCGTAGTTGCGTTTACGTACGCGGTTCAGCAACTTGCCAGCCTCACCCGCCTGTCCGAGACGGAGAAGACATTCAGCCTGCGAATAAATAATCTCGGCCAAACGAATCTCCGTGTAGTCAGACTCGATATAATAACCTCCAGTAAACGGATAGAAAGGATACTTCACACAGTAAAGTCCTGAATTGAAATCACCATTGCCTAACTTGGATTCCTTATAAGCCGGATTAGAAATATAACCTGACTCTGCATTTCCCTCAAATCGTCCGACCTGGTCACGCAAATAAATCACATATTGATTATCCGGGTTCTTGGCATATCCTCCACTGACAGCAGAGTTGGCAATCTTACCTTCAAGAAAGAACATACCTTCGCGTGTGTTATTACCCGTGTTTATATATTGCTTATATCGTATATCTCCCTGATATTTAGCAAACTTCCGGGTAACCATTCCCAAGCTATAATCAAACAGTTCGCGTGGTTGCTGGTTGTCATAACTCGGTGAAAGCGCATATTTTGGATTCCGTTCGCCATTTCCTTCTATCTTCAGGTAATACGCACTGCCATAAGGCAAACCACGGCCGTAAACCGTTCTTCTGTCATTTTGCAGATGCCAGCTGGTCAGTCCATAAGAACCGGGGAAACCAAAGATTACCTCATTGCACATTTCATTATTCCAATCGAAAGGTGCATACCAATTATCAGCAATTGCATAATATCCAAACTCTCCCCCAGTGATACGTTTACACATATCGATACATTCCTGCCATTTGGCCTGGCCGATCCATACTTCTGCATTCAGATAAAGACGTACCAATAAAGATGCCGCAGCAGCTTTGGTAAACTGTCCCTGCTGGCTGCCATTGCCGGATTGTCCACTCTTGGAGGGTAAAGCTGTCAGACAGTAGTCTTTCAATTCACTTTCGATGAAATCGAACATCACCTGCGGAGAAACTTGTTTCCGATTTTCCGGTAGTTCGTTCACTGCCTGATCCGACGTGGTCGTTAGAATGCAGTTGCGATGTGTATTCAACAGACGGAGATAACCCCAGGCACGCATACAACGCAGCTGTGCTTTAAAACTTTCAAATTCACTGTCGCTTAAACCAAAATTAGACGGGTTCAACTGTGCCAAGTCATCTAATACCATATTGCATTGACCAATGCCTACATAAAAGTTGTCCCATTCACTCAACCAGTCCCCTTGATTGATATCATCATATTGATGACGATGATACATTTCCCACAGTCCTCCATCGTACCACCAAGTACCGCGAGTAGGAGTAATCAGTTGGTCCGCCGGTAGCTCTTCATTCTCATGACGTATCCAGATGCAGCAGTACATGTGTTCAAAAGGACGGAAGACAGCGTTGATAACATCCTGTTTCGTGTTATAATAGTTCTTGGACATCACCTGGTCATACACCGTTTCCGACAGATCAGTACAAGACGGTAGGCCTAACACTGTACCTGCCATCATACCCAATCCTATAATATATTTTGTTATTCTCATAATTGTTTTTCTTTTAAAAACTTACTTGTAAACCTAAAATAAACTGGAAAGCAGATGGATAATAGTTGTATCCTCCTCCGAAAGTACCCGGTGTCAGTCCATTCACTTCGTATGTAGAAGGATCTACACCCGTAAATTTCGTAAACGTATAAAGATTGTTAGCTGTACCGAACAGGCGTATCTTTTCGATGTACTTCTTATTCAGGTTCATCGTATATCCTAAAGTAATGTTGTCTATCTTCAGGTAATCACCCGGTTCGATGAAATAGTCGGTAATCACATTCTTACCTGTTGTAATATGTGCATTCTTCGAATAAGCGGTGGTCAACTGATTGGTACTCATACTCTGTAATCCGAAATAGAAATCGTGCACGTTAAAGATGTCAAATCCGGCAGCACCACGGAGAGCAACAGTCAAATCGAAGTTCTTATAAGTGAAGTTATGCGTCATAGAACCGGTGAATTTCGGCAAACCGTTCCCGGTCACTGCTTTGTCTTCTTCCGTACCTTGGGATACAGGGATTACATTTCCCTTCTTGTCATAAATCAACCAGTCACCCTTTTTATCCACTCCCGCATAACGGTATGTGAAGTAGTTACCGATACGCTCTCCCTCTTCAATCCGCTGCAAATATCCCGGATTATTGGGGTTTGCCATATTACAGGTAGAGTAATATTTCTGTCCCTTGTACACATCATTGGAGAAGCTGACAAACTTATTATTATTAGTAGCACCTACTAATGTGAAACTATAAGTAAAGTCTTTTGTCCGAACAGCATTAACAGTTATATCAAGCTCGAAACCGGTATTGCGCAATGTACCTACATTGGCATAGATTGTAGAGAACAAATTAGGTGGAACCGATACGGAATAGCTACCGAGCAAGTCGCTTTGCTTACGGTGAAAATAGTTAAATGAACCGGTCACTTTGTGTTTGAAAAGCGAGAAGTCCAAACCGATATTCTGGTTGTGTCCCTTCTCCCAACGAAGTTCCGAATTGACATTCTTACTCGGCCCCCATACATGGAAGTTGTTGCCCCCATACTGATACCAGCCATAAGCCTTATAAGTAGCCAAAGACTGGTAGTTACCTATTTCCTGATTACCGGTTACACCATAGTCATAACGCACTTTCAAGTCATCAATCCATGAAAGTCCTTTCATAAATTTCTCATCCGAGATACGCCAGCCGACAGACACAGCCGGGAAATTACCCCATTTATGATTCTCACCGAAACGGGAAGAGCCCTCATGACGTAAAGAGAAAGTAAACAGATAGCGCTCTTTCCAGTCGTAATTGACACGTCCGAAGAAACTGATTAGTTTATGGTCATTCTTATAAGAACTCATCATGGTCTTTCCCTCTTTGGCTGCTTCCAGACCGGAGCCCAGATTATTATACGTCAATCCGTCGGAAGAGAAATCCCAGTTTTCAGCTCCCATACCCGAACTTACACCGTAATTATAACTATAACCTACCATTGCACGGATTTGGTGATCCTTAATACGTGTAGAGAAGTTGGTCACCCATTCCAGATTGTTATTGGTGTTTTTATCAAAGTCTCGGCTCGCTTTTCCGGCAACGCCCGAATTCACATTAGGACCGTAAGTAGATGGTATGAACCATCCGTTGAACTTATCCACCTGATACTGTGAAACAGTAACCTGTGATTTCAAGACCATATTCGGGTTTGTTGGATTAAACAACGGCAGCAAATTAACGGCAGCAGTAGCATTCCATTCCAGCAATTTAATCTCCGTACCATTTTCTTCCTCGTTCAATTGCTCAACAATATTCGAGCTATCTCCTCCGGACGGAAAACGATAGTACCCATTAGCTGATTCGGAATCATAAACCGGCATCGTCGGATTATTCTTAATAACGCTGCCATACACACTGGCTGACTTGTTCCGGTCGATGACACGGGGAGTCATATTGGCTGCGAACGTAAACAGGCCATCTTTCGTTGTGTGGCTGATGGTGGCACGTGCACCATATTCCCGACGGTCGGAACGCAAGTCGATTCCCTGCGCTTTACGATAATCGGCTGTTACGCGATAATTGGTCCTCGCATTACCTCCGGAGAAGGTTAATGTGTGCATGTGTGTCACTCCCAAACGGGTAACGGCATCAAACCAGTCTGTACTGGCTCCCATATCGGAAAGTGGATTAGACACCGTACGATAAGCACGATATTCCTCCGCATTCATAATGTCCAGCTCTTTCTTTGCTTTATTGAAAGTGACGGCAGCACTGTAAGTAGTATGCACTTCTCCGTCACGGGTTCCTTTTTTCAGATTAACAAGGATAACACCGTTACTACCCCGTGTACCATAAATAGCAGAAGCGGCACCATCCTTCAACACATCGATAGATTCAATATCCGCAGGATTAATATTCGTCATATCACCTCCCGGCACTCCATCTACAACAATCAACGGACCCAACCCGGCATTACGTGATGATATACCACGAATCTGAATACTTCCCGTACTATTCGGATCGGCCAAA
This sequence comes from Bacteroides sp. OM05-10AA, assembly GCF_003439055.1. NCBI lineage: Bacteria > Pseudomonadati > Bacteroidota > Bacteroidia > Bacteroidales > Bacteroidaceae > Bacteroides > Bacteroides sp. OM05-10AA. The sequence continues at coordinate 109,900 of NZ_QSUR01000017.1, read as the reverse complement.
GCCGTATTGGAAACAGAGACACTGGATACCTTTCCCTGCAACAACATGGAAGCATCAAGACTGGATATTTGATTCAGGTCTTTCGCACCGACATGCGAAATAGCCGAAGTCATTTCTTTCCGTTTCATCGTACCATACCCCACCACTACCACTTCATTCAAAGCAGTGGATTCTTCTTTCAACACAATTTTTAGTAATTGCCGGTCCTTGATAGCCACTTCTTGTGTTTCATAACCGATATAAGAGATTTTTAAATGTCCGTTCTGCGGAGCACTCACCTGAAATTTACCGTCCATATTGGTAATGCTACCTTGCTTTGTCTCTACAACCACCACCGAAGCTCCGATGACAGGTTCCCCCTTTTCATCGATCACCGTACCGGATATTTTACGTTCCTGCTGCACTTCCCAGGAAGCTCCTCTTGCATGGATGCCGGAAAACAGCATCAGCAATATACCTAACAGACAGGTACATGTTCTACAATAAATATTTCTCATAAATAGATGATTTTTATATTAGATGATAAAGTTAACGAAGCCCTCTTGCCTGTAATGCCGGAATCAACAAGTCCGGTAAATCCGTTTGTATCATACATACCATCGGATAGATTTGCAAGAGTTCATCCAGATAAGTCTCGTTCAACGTCCATTCGGACACACTACTGCCACTGGCAGGAAGCATATTCACCGTAGCAAGCATTCCATCATTGATTGAACTTCCCAAAGGAGTGCTTTTCCCATTCGTCAGGTAGCTGTATTGCACGAAGTAGTTACCCGGTAATCCTATCATCGGTTTATGACTTCCTGTCCATGTATACACATGTGCCTTGGGAGTAATACCCAATACTTCTTCCGCTTTCTGCGCACTGTTACAGTAGAAGAATACAGATTCCATCATATCCAGTTTCATCACGATATCCACCACTTGTTGCGAAGTAGCTGTACGCGGAGAGTAGTCAAGATTGTAATAGATTCTACCACGTCCTGCTTTCAGAAACTCTTCCAGAGTAGGCATCTTTTCATCAGTCACCCGGCCATTCCGGTCTTTCAAGTTGTACTTCTGTATTTCCGCATAGGTCATTTTCGTGATGTCACCCGTGCCATTCGTTGTAGCATTGATCGTCTGGTCATGACAAACCACTACCACTCCGTCACTTGTCACATGAGTATCACACTCGATCACTTCAGCTCCTGAATCAATGGCATCCTCTACGGAAGAGACTGAATTCTCGGGAACAGTTCTGTCGGACGTATGTGCCCGGTGTGTCATGACCCATACTTTTTTGTTATCCGGCTCTCTGAATTGCTTCATCGCCTCCTTCAACGCCAATAGATTATAGATACGGATTCTCTTCTGCACCTCATACTGACCTGCCGTAACGTGTAGTGTGTAGTCACCACTCTGGGTATAGGCATAAGTGATAGGGGTGGCAGCTTTCCCCTCCTTGACCGTCCCGTCACCAAAATCGACAGTAATATCGGTATTTCCATCAATGTTGTTGAATTTGACCTCTACCACCTCTTTCAGCATGGCACGAGTACTTACTTGCAGGTAAGGATTCTTTTTCACAGGATCGTCGTCAGAGCAAGCGTTGCAAACTATTCCCAGTAGAATAGCCCAACAGCAGATCCAGCTTATAGGCTGGCATTTTGTTCTTCTTCCTTTTTCCGGAACAAAAAAATGCAGTAATTCATTTTTCATTTGTATTTCTATAAAGGTTAATAAAAAAAGGAACTCCCGAAGGCGGAATCAGTTCGTTCCGTTCGGTTATGACAAAAATAGAGGGAAATGCCCCGATAAAAAATAGCAAAGGGAATATAAGTGGAAATACACAATCCACTCAAAGAAATAACTATCTGATAATAAACATATTAATACTTAACAAGCTCACATTAAAAGGTAGATTCGGCACAGATTTTATTAACGGATTTTTGCCACCAAATCTTCAAAATCATCTCGTGAGACACGTGCTTTGGTCTTTACTCTTGAACGGTAATTATAGATCGTATTCACCGAGTAATGCAGAAGCTCTGCAATCTGCGAACTGTCTTTTATTCCTAAACGTATCAAGGCAAAAATACGCAATTCGGTATTCAGTAATTCATCTGGCTTCAAGACAATCTGTTCTTCGGGCAACAATAATTCGTTGAGCGATTCCACAAAGTTAGGGAAGAGATGCAGGAAAGCAGAATCAAAGTTCGCATACAATTCTTGCACTTCAACGGTTACAATATCATTGCTAAGATGCGTCATTTTCAACAATTCTGCCACTTGCCCACGTTGCAGTTTCTTGTTTACCAGCTTTCTGTATGCCTGCAAACGGTCTACATATACAGAACACAATTTAAAGAAACGGGCGATATAGGCTTCTTTAATGAGATTGGACTCTGAAAGTTCCAGATTGGTGGAACGAAGATGGCGGTTCACTTCTTCGAGTTCTTCATTCAAAGAGAACAGCCGTTCGTTTACTTCCTGTAATCCTTTCTTAGCGATGGAAAGGGCTTTCATCTGACGGTAAATATAGATTAACGCTACCACCAATAGTAATGCCAACAAGGCTACACAGGTAATATAGATCAGCAGTTCCCGATTTTGTTGCTTGATAATATCCTGATAATTCCCATTAATCATGGATAGCGGGGTGATGTTCATCCAACTCCGCAACCTCGTCTTATAAAACTGTGATATCTCCCATGAGAAATTGATATAGTCATAGGCTCGTTTCAAATCTCCTTTGCTATGTAGTTCTTGTGCCAGTACCATCAAAGAAGATTGCTCTTTAATAGCGGAACGTACATCGGATATAGCTGAAAGTACTAAATAATATAAGTGTTCGTCTTTCTTGCCCATGCTCTCAAAAAGACGGAAACGCTGATAAGCCACCAATGCATATTGGGGAGTGCCGAAAGAAGCTTCTGCGAGCCGGCGGTCACTGAATTCCATAGCCTCATCATATTTCCCGGCCTCTCTTAGCTGTGTCTCACGCAACCACAGGTAAGTAGCCGAAGACGAATCTAATGTAACCTCCATAGAATCCCGATATACATGACTCAACTTTACATAGCGGGAAGCAAACATTTTATATCGTGGTTGTGCGGCTCCCGCCTCAGAATATACATGTTCATAACATGTATAATAATGGCCCAAAAGAGATGTTGGAAGGGTCTGGCGATCAATGGAATTTAATATATCTGCCGCTTCCATATACATTCCGATGGAAGATAACAAATAAGATAACTCCAATTGAATTTTAAGTTCTCTCTCTTTATCATTCAACTGTCTTGCCAGCAGCAAGTTTTCATTCAGATAATGGAGTGCAGAATCAGAACTGTATGCTTTATATTCAAGATAGATATCGTTATTCAAATGATAGCGTTCAATAGAAAGAGGAGCTGTCTTTCGGGCTTCTCTTTTCAACTCATGGAGTTTGTTTTCTTTAATCTGCACATAAGTATCAGCTTCCTTAATCGTTTTATCAAGTACGTTTAACAGTGAATCCAAGCGTTCATCAGCAAAAGCTGAATGACAAGAAAAGAAGAGCAAAAGACAAAATAGACAGTTCTTTTTCATGGGGCGGATAGACTTTAATGAGTATGAGATAACAGAGATTAACCAGACAAATGTAGAGAAAATCTTCGTAATCCTACTATAAACAACTCATAAATTAAAGAGATCAATAGGCCATTGCAAGGAAAAAACAGGCTAAAATATAGTCTATGTTACAATTTCTATAAAAAAGAGCTCCAATTATATTCAGCAAGACTTTCAAATTACAAAGAATAAAATGTAACTTTGTAGTCTTAAGATTCTTATCTAGCTTTAATAATCAAAATTTGATTAACATGATAAAAAAAGATCGATTACTAGTGCTAAGCACTTTGCTGATATTTACATATACAACTATGAATGCTCAAAAGGTCGTAAAACTGTGGGAAACAAACCCACCGACGAATAATGAAATAACAGAAACCGAGAAATGTGAAAGAAATGGTAACTGGATAACAAATGTATCTTCACCCGAATTGACTATCTATCAGGCTAACAAAGCTACAAATACAGGAATGGCAGTTGTGATATGCCCTGGCGGTGGATATGCAGGATTGGCTATTCAGCACGAAGGATCGGAGTTTGCAAAATGGCTGAACGGACAGGGAATAACAGCCTTCGTGCTCAAATACCGAATGCCAAACAAACATAAAGAAGTGCCATTAGATGATGCACAACAAGCAATGCGTTATGTACGCAAGCATGCCAACGAATTTGGCATAGATGCCAATAAAGTGGGTATCGCCGGTTTTTCGGCAGGTGGACATTTGGCAGCCACTACTTCCACTCACTATACAACAGAAGGAACAAGCACAAAGCCTGATTTCTCCATCCTTTTTTATCCAGTCATTACAATGGAAATGGCTACACATGGTGGTTCCCGTTCTAATTTATTGGGTGACAAACCGCTACCTGAAGACATTCAGTTTTTTTCTAATGAGAAACAGATCAATGCGAATACCCCACCTGCAATCTTGCTATTGAGTGATGACGACAAATCCGTGTCTCCAGTCAATAGTATATTCTATTATGAAGCATTAAAGAAAAACAATATCCCCGCAACCATGTACATATTCCCCAAAGGAGGTCATGGTTGGGGAATGAATACAGATTTTGAATACCATTCGCAGATGCTTCACTTATTAAGTATGTGGCTGAAGTCTACTGATACCCAAATAAGGAAGAGCCAGACGAAATAATAAATTAAATATACTACATAATCTCGTATTGATACATCACAAAATCATTCTTTTGGAGAAGAGAAACTTTTATTATCCCTTTTCTACCAACAGTAACTGTCATACATTGCTTGCGCCACATTGAGAGAGTTATTAGCACTAAAACCCGATTACATAGTGGAGTCCATGAGAAGTCCCCTCTGTGACAAATCTTCCGTAATGTAACCGTATTGGAATAAGCCAAAGATGCTATTAGTGACATTAATCTGTCATTATACAGCTTTTATTTCTTCCTCCTACTAATATTATTTTTTTCATTGCTTATTATTTACCCATCAGACTTTGTATCAGGAAATCAATCACATTCTTTGCCTTACATTCCGGTTCCAGTCCCGGATATTCCAAGTAGCAGACAGCGCCTTTTTTTAAAGCCAGTTGCTGAAATCCGACACCGAACAGAGGACTATGTACATAATACATGTGGTCTTTATCGGGTTCATCAGGACTTTTATCATAAGAAAGAAATATTGGTGGGGATTTCTTATTGACCAGACTTGCTGGAGAAAGTTCCTTAAAATATCGTTTAAAATCGGACCTCCTTTTTATAAATCCGTCAAAGTCGGATTCTTCCAAACCAAAAGCATGTCCTCCATATTTCAGTTCCACACCTACCCACTCACGCATTTGTATCGGATCAAGTGAAGTTTGTGCTCCCTCTGTGCCCACCGCCAGTACCTTCGTAGACATTCGTCTTACCGGGTCTTTTGATTTTCTATCCGCCATTTCGGGACATAACGCCAACCATAATGAAGTACACGCACCCGCAGAACCGCCATACAATACCACCTTTTCAGGATTAAGTTTATATTTCTCCGCATGAAAACGGGTGAATTGCAGGGCTAGGCGTGCATCATGATACGGTACACGCACGGGTGGAAATATCTTCTCCTCCCAGGCTTGTGGAAGAAAACGATAATTGATGGCAACATAAGCACAACCGGCAGACAGAATCTTTCCTATATTTTCTTCCGACTGCCATTGTTTATCCCCATTCCACCAGCCTCCCCCGTGTATATTCACGATATAGGGAAAAGGTCCGTCTCCCTCGGGCAAATAGATATCTAACTTCTGAAGTTCATCTTCCCCATAGGGTATATCTTTCAATGTTGGTTTCATTTCACTTCCATCACTGCGACCGGACACTCCGCAAAATGCATTCAGATTGCAAAGACAAAGCAGATAAATCAATAACAATAGCTGTTTCATTTCACTCTTTCATGGTATTTTCTGATAGCTTCTTCGGGAACTTTATAGTCAAGAGGTTTCGCCGCATATACACGGATATAATCAATGTACATATCCGAACCATTGCCATAACGCTCCAGATCTATCGGCCATCCGTTTCCTCCGATGGACAAGTTGGCTAAGAAAAAGAATGGTTTCTCGCGTGAAGCAGCATTCGTGGGATGACGCAGCACTTCGATATTATCCATATAATAAACCGTTTCTTCCAATCCTACGTATACTCCATAGGTATGGAATGTTTCCGTCCAATTGGATTTGCCTCCCAGTTGAGTCATAGGGGCGCGTGTATCGTATTCCTTCACCGGCGTTCCGTCGGGATTCTTCTGTCCCCAGAAATGGCTTACAATACAATATACATCGTCAGCGTTGGGATGTCCTTTTCCCATTCCACCGTAAGCTTCGATTACATCCAATTCATCGCCGGGCGTACCGTCGAAAGCATTCAATGTCCAGAATGCAGGCCAGGTGCCAGGTGCAGATTGTGCAATGAAACGGCATTCGAAGTAACAGGGAGCTTTCGTCCAAAATCCCTCTCCGAACATACTGGCAGAAGAAATAAGGCCCGTACCAGCTTTCCCGTTTTCATCTTTGCGGGCTTTAATCCGTAGATACGAGTCCACCTGTTCAAAAGGATTATCGGGACCATCCACTCCAGTAAAGGGCCAGCCGCTGAAGTTACCCTCCAACGGTTTGTTTGCACAATAGCGTGCATTCCTGCCATCGGACGAGATAGAAAGCGGACCGTCAAAATCATCCGTAAACACCAGTTGTAGTCCCTTTGCAGCAGGAGGGGCATTCTGCGGGATTCCCTGATTCCAAATATCACCACCTTTGTTGTACAACTGTAGTTCGAACAAGTCCCGCTCGCCTTTTTCATTCGAAGCAAAGATGCGGATATTCACCGGACCTGCCGGGAATTTATCTGCCGGAAAAACAAACGTTCCCGTGCCATCTGCCTTGAAACTGATCCCTTTAGGAGTAAGGTCTACCCGATGTCCCCAAGAAGAAGGATTCTTCCGGGTGGGAGCACTCCAACAGAAAGCTTTTGCCTGGATCATCCCCGGAGCTTTGATGGTAACGTTTACTTTTCCTTTCACATCGCTCCGGCAAGCCGGTTCAATGAGTTGGATGCGTTGTATCCATTCCGTATTCACGTGGTCGTTCTGCCCGTGATTAAAATCAACGTATTGGTAATCTTGCGAAAAGACGCTCTGAATACCCAATAAAAAGCAACTGATTGCCCATATCCTATTTTTCTTTAGCAATTCCATATTCAAAAGTCTTATTGGTTACATACAATAAATCCGCTGCCACAAATTGCAAGGTTGCAGTTGAAGCAGCGGATTATTAATCCTATTATTGTTTAATTAGTCTCCGGAGCGTATAAGTTCACGCAAGCAATACATGGATTGTTACTAAATATTTTAGTAACAGTTATCTTAACATAACGAACTTCCGCCGGATTCGCCAAGACAACATCTCTCCAGAGTTCATTTTCCAGATCCTTATAGTCGTTTCCGAATTGCCCCCATTGTGCAGTACCCAGTTCGAAATAACTCTGACCATCCACGCTACCCTCAACCTTGACGGCTTCCAGGTTCGTATTAATCTCACTTCCTGAAGTACGTCTGGCAATACTAATCTTGCCTACCTGTTGCACATACTTCATATCAACCCGAATCCATTCATCAACGAAACTAGTGTCGTATCCCGGTTCCCACCAGGTAGAGGTATTGTCGTCAATGATGTTTCCCGGATCGGGATTGCCTTCCCATACACCCATTGATGAGTGGTCCACCGTCCAGCCAAGAGGTTTCAGCATAGTGCCCGGTTCTACGACTGTGACAACACATTCAGCGGTTTTATTACTTCCATCCAATGTCTTTACACGTACGGTTGTCTGTCCCGGTCTTACGGCTGTAAGAAGACCATTCTCGTCTACACTGACAGAACTTCCAAGCAATGTATAAGACAGTTTCTTATGAGAAGCATTTTCCGGTTTAATCACTGCGTTTCCTCCAAGATTGTACTGGCTATTCAGAGTCAGTCCCACACTAACAGGAACGCTAAATTCCGTAATCCGGATGTCCGCTTTCTTCACTTGGATGGTTATCTCCTTTGATTTATTTCGCTTGTCAGTGACAATCAATTTGGCTGTTCCTGTCTTCAACGCTTTTATAGAGAAAGTATGTGTATCATCAGCATAAACACCGAGTTCCACCACTCCTTGATCTCCACTCAAACCAAAAGTATATCCACCATTTCCAGTCACCACCTGAATGTCTTCCTCCACATCTGTATAGATCTCGAAATCATCCGGTATATCCAGTTGAAGTTCTTTCAACTTGGCTACACAAACTCTGATTTCAGCAGTCTGTTTCTTTTCATCAATCACATAGATAGTGGTATATTGATCCTGCTCGTTGGTTGAAACGGCACTGATCTTTATTTCATTCGTACCCACAATTTCCGCCTCGGCAATATCCCTATCCTGCGAATCGACTTGATAAGAGCCGTTCCCGGTCACAATCTTAACTACAGCACTTTCATTATGTAGCAAATCCAATGTCCCTTGCATATCTAAAGTTATTTTATCAGACGGGACTTCATCACTTTCCCACTCGACGTTATTATCCGAGCATCCTATGGATGCTACGGATAATAATATCATAAGAAGTAACGAATAATAAATATTCATTCTCATAGTCTTTTCTATTTATTCATAACCATATACATCTACAAAGCCGATACAAGGTTGAACATCCGTTCTCCATTGTTCCAATACTATAATCTTAATATGTCTCATGGAAGTTGTAGCATCCAAAATATTTGGTCTTGATATTTCAGCTTCAACTCCATCACTGGAGCCATAATTTTCTTGTTCGGAATAAGACACCTCCATCAAATCTTTGAATGTATCTAAACCCGGAGAAGCGGTATCTGCATCTGAATATTGAACTTTTATTTTTTTCAGGAAGCCCTTGACATTAGCTCCTTCACCACGTCTGGCAATTACCAGTTGTTTCACATTCTTGAGGGATTTCATATCAACCTGGAGCCATTCACCGGCAGCGGAACCATCTGTGTTGCGTGCTTCCCACCATTTGTTGAACGCATAATGACTAAAGATATCATATTCCGGATTACACCACCAACCAACATTACCATTTTCATCGTATTCCGTCCAATCAGCAAAATCAGAACAACTGGCTGTCCATCCCGTGTTATCCAATAATACTAATACCGGTTCTGTTACAGTCACAGTCGTAGTTTCTTCAATGTCTGTACCCTCTACTTTTACAGTAATAACCGTAGTACCGACACTGACTGCCGTTATTTTACCATTTGCATCTACAGTAGCTACTGGCTTCTCTGATGAAGAATAAAGAAGAGTGGGAACATCTGCCGTCAGCGGTAACCAAGAAACATGACCTGCCAATTCAAACGTTTTTCCCGGAGTCAGTTTGATATCCTTTCCAGCCTCATCAATGGCGATACTTGTCACTTCATTAGCTGCTACCTTTGTCACGGTCAATACAACTTCCCTGCTTTTGCTATCTTTGAGAGTGACAGTTACCGGAGTTTCACTGACTTTCTTAGCTGTAATCGTGAAAACATTATTAACAACTTCACTCACTTCAACAGCAGCGACGTTCGAGCTAACCACCGTATAAGAAGGATTACCGGAAATGATTTCAATTTCTTTCGTATCGCCTACTACCATCTCGAATGTCGTTTCTTCCAGATCGATTTTCAATGGATTCACAGATTTTGTAACATACACCTTGATAGTTGCAGTCTTCTGTTTAGCGTCAACCACCTCTATGGTAGTAGTCTGATCTTCTTCACTCTCCATCACACCAGTCACTGTAATCGTAGATTCATTGACCGAGGCCGTAGCTATCGCACTATTTTGCGATGTCACCTGATAACCGCCATTCCCCTCAAGAACTTTCACTGCTATTGATTCACCGGGAAGGACCGTCACAATATTTTCATCTAATTTAATTTCCACAGGTGGAGAATCGTCATCGTCATCCGAGCAGGCTGTAAATGTAGCCGTAAGCGCCAATGCGACCATCACCAATAAAGAGTAAACATTCTTTTTCATAATAATAAATATTTATAAGTTAAACATAGTGTAAAATGGTAATTCTTCTTTTATTGCACTTGGATAGAAACAGAACTCTTGATATTCGTAGAAGAAGCTCCGCAATGCAGTGTGAACTGGTCAGAGTCAACTACCCAATCCTGTTTTTTATCATCATAGTAAGCCAGTTCTTTCACCGGGATACTCAAAGAGACCACCTTCCTTTCACCGGCATCCAGAAAGATTTTCTTAAAGGCTTTCAGCTCTTTCACCGGACGTTCCAACAGAGGATTGGATTGTGAAACATAAATCTGTGCAGTTTCCGCACCTGCACATTTCCCGTCATTGGCAAGCGTAAAAGAGAGTTCGATGGTGTCTTCTTTTCCGTACTCTTTCTTATTAGTAGCCATCTTGCCATAACTGAACGTAGTATAAGACATTCCATAACCGAAAGGAAACAGTGCCGGAATTTTCTTCGTATCGTGCCAGCGATAGCCGACCAGAATACCCTCTTCATACACTACATCAGTGCCATCACCGGGGAACGCCTTAGTACCGAAATGATGTGCCGCATTATCTTCCAATTTCACCGGAATACTGAACGGCATCTTTCCCGACGGATTCACTTCACCAGAGACTACATTCGCCGTAGCATACCCCGCTTCCGAACCCAGATACCAAGATTGCATCAAGGCCGGTACGCTCTTCAGCCAAGGCATAGAGACCCCATTACCCGAAATAATAATCACACCGGTATTCTTATTGTAAGCAACCAACTGGCTGATAAGTGTCCCCTGTTCGTAAGGCAATTCAAAAATCTGACGGTCTTCACCCTCACAGTCCTGATGAGCATCTTTGTTCAATCCACCGATGAAAAGGAGCACCTCTGCATCCTTAGCCATTGCAATGGCCTGTTGTTTCAATGAATCAACGTTGTATTTGGACGGATCCGAAGTATATCCCATAGTATAGGAAATGCGATCATCACCATACTTTTCTTTCAGTCCTTGCAAAGGAGATATTTCTCTCTTTACTTTCAGTTCCGATGATCCTCCGCCCACTGTCAAAGACCTGACTGCATTTTCTCCGACTACCAGAATCTTTGAGTAGCGACCGGGAGCAATCGGGAAAAAGCCTTTGTCGTTCTTCAATAGAACAATCCCCTCTTCGCCTATCTTGCGAGCTATGTCGGCATGTTCCGGAGTAGCAAAACTACCATAAGGTCTGTGACGGTCCATATTGGTACGGAAGCAAAGACGCAACATACGTCTCACTTTATCATCCAGATCTTTCACTTCATATTTGCCCTCTTTCAAGCCTTTCAGATAGGGATTGGCCAAGAAATAATCATTGTAGGTGAAAGGTCTTCCCAACAGTTTCAAACCATCTGTCCAGGTTCCCATCTCTACATCCAGTCCGTTGGTAGCAGCCTCATCCGTACTGTGCGTACCGGACCAGTCGCTGACTACCGCACCGTCAAAACCCCAATCCTGCTTCAATATCTTGTTCAGCATAAAGTCATTGTGGCAACAATGCTGGCCTTTATACTTATTGTAAGAGCCCATCAAAGCCCAAGTGCCCCCCTCCAAAACGGAAGCCTTGAATGCCGGCAGATAGATTTCGTGAAGCGCACGGTCATCCACCACTACATTGATAGAACCTCTCCACTGCTCCTGATTATTAAGTGCATAGTGTTTCACACAAGCAGCTACACCGTTCGTCTGCACTCCCTGAATGTAAGGTACCGCCAGACGGGAAGCCAGATACGGGTCCTCGCCCATATACTCGAAGTTACGTCCGTTCAGCGGAGAACGGTAGATATTTACCCCCGGAGCCAAGAGGACATCTTTCTTACGATAACGTGCTTCCGCCCCGATAGCCTCTCCATAAGCATAAGCCATATCCGGGTTGAAAGAAGCAGCCAAACAAGTCAGAGCCGGAAATGCCGTACAAGAGTCAGTAGTCCAGTTTGCCCAATCAAAGTTTCCCCAAAGTACCTCGGCTCTCACTCCGTGGGGTCCGTCGCTCATCCACAGTTCCGGTATTCCCAGACGGGGACAACCTGCCGAACTGAAATTGGATTGCGCATGAACCATAGCCACTTTCTCTTCCAACGTCATACGCGAAAGCGCATCTTCCACCCGCTGTTCGATTGCTTTGTTTTCGTCCAGATAGACCGGAGTAGCAGTGCCTCCGCCCTTTTGTGCAAAAAGGGACAGGCAGGCTACACTGTACAAACCAAAACCAAAGAGTCTTTTCTTTATCTTAGAAGTCATTGTATAATCCTTTTGTTGTTAGTTAGAAAACCCATGTCACGATAGAGTGAGGCGTACTTTCACTTTTTGCCTCCTTACCGTCAATAAAGAGACTGTAAGGCAGAGTATCATTGGAAGCATTCAATACCACTACTACGATTGTTCCATCCGGATTGATGAAAGAAGTAGTCTGCAACTGGAAACGGTTGCTCGATGCAGTAAGGCGACGCGCACCTTTATGAATGAACTTGGAAAAATGTCCGATGTACGGGAAAGCCGAAGTATAAACTACTTCACCGGTTTCCGTCAATCCGTGTACCGGAGCGAAACAGAAGTTACCTACATGATTAGGACCTCCCTTTTCATCCAAAAGTACATTCCAGTCGGTCCAGAGTACACAACCTCTGTTCAGGTCGTTGATGATATTGGTAGCATACGTTTCTCCCAAGTCTGTACTGTGAATCTTTTCCGGATTGAACCATTCTCCACACCCTTCGGTGAACGCCAATTTCTTGTCCGGGAAACTCTTCTTCACCTGGTCGATATTCTCATATTTCCCTCTGTCATACCAGTGAAATCCTACTCCCCAGATATATTTGGCCGTTTCGGGATCATTCAGCATATCAGCTACATAATGGTAGGAAAAGTCACGATTGTGGTCCCAGGCGATGATGCGGCAATCCTGCATCTGATTCTTCTCCAAGGTAGGACCCATATAATTCTTGATAAAATCATGCGCCATATCAGCGTCATAAATACAAGATTCCCATGTCTGCACCGATTGAGGTTCGTTCTGGATAGTCAGCGCCCAAACAGGGAGTCCCTCCGCTTCGTAGCTCTTGATATACTTGATAAAATAGTCCGCCCACGTCTGATAAAACTCCTTTTTCAGTTCTCCACCACGGAGCATGTGGTTGTTGGTCTTCATCCATGCAGGAGGCGACCACGGGCTGATATAGAATATAAGGTCATCCCCTATCTTCTCCTGCGCCATTTTAATCATCGGGAGCTTGAACTTACGGTCGGGCGCAATATCAAACGATTGCAGACTACTATCATTTTCCGCTACATAATCATAGCTCGCGCTCGAAAAGTCGCAACTGTTCATATTGGTTCTTACCACCGTATAGCCTATTCCATCTTTGGCATCATAATAAGCATTTATAATCTCCTCCTGCTTCTCTTTAGGCAGTTTGGCAAGTGTTTCTGCCGCTGCATCCGTGATAGCTCCTCCAAAACCGATCATTTCATCATACTGATGATTGGGGTCTACATAGATATAAGCATAGTCACGTACCATTCTGGAATTAAAAAATTCGGAGGAAGCCTCGTTCATCATTTTTCCATTCTGTAAGTCTGTCACATATATCTGGGGTTTGGTCGTTATCGTAAAAGTCGGAGCAATCGGTTCCGTCTTCTCCTGACCGGATTGATTAGCTGCAGTATGACAACCGGTCACAAGCATTGTAGCGGCCAAAGAAGCAACACACATCCATTTTGTTTTCATTCTATCTATCTGTTTTTAGTTATTATGTTTATTCCATTCAAAAGAAGGAGGAACAGCATCTGCTGAAGACGCCCACTGCTTGTTGGGACGATCTCCCATTACAAACTCCAGTTTCCCACCTTTCGCCAGATCGTCATGCGTGAACCAGGAACGGTTCCACTCTTTTCCGTTCAACTTTGCCGACTGGATATATTTATTCTCCGGAGAATAATTGTGGCAAACGACCTCAAAACGTTTGCCGTCCTCCAAATGCACCGTAGCCTGCTCAAAAACCGGACTTCCGATGACATAGACCGGCATACCGGGAGTCACGGGATAGAAGCCTAAGTAAGAGAAGACTACGAAAGAAGTCATTCCTCCCCCGTCTTCATCACCGGGAACTCCCATCAGGTCGTTTCTAAACCATTGTGTCAAAAGAGTACGGATACGTTTCTGCGTTCTCCAAGGCTGTCCGGCATAGTTATAGAGATACGGGATGTGCAGACAAGGCTCATTAGCCATCGAGAACTGTCCCACATTTCCTGTATGGTCGGGTATTTGAGCAAAGAAGTCATACTTGCTTCTGCCGAGAGGGGTACTATACATTCTTTCCATCTCGGAGACAAAGGCGTCATTCCCGCCCATCATTTGAATCAGGTCGCCTACGTTGTGAGGTACGTCCCAACGATAAATCCAACCGTTGTTCTCTGCATAAGCTCCACGCGCTCCCTGTCCTCCCGAATAACGGTAATCAAAAGGCTGGACAAACTGCCCGTATTTATCTTTCGGATGAAAGAACTTTGTTTCCGGATGAAAGATCTTCTTGTAGTTGAGGCTCCTGTCCATAAAATAACGGTATTCATCTTCCTTACCCAGAGCATTGGCAACCTGTGCCAAGCACCATTCGTCATACACAGTTCCCAAAGTTACCGATACAGGCTGACGTCTTTCGAAAGGATGTACTTCGGGTACCGTTTCTTCTTCACCGGTTGCCAATGCAGGGAAATAACCCTCCTGCACGAAAAACTCATCCAGTTCGCCTTTCCTTTTAGCAGACCAGGGAGCCAGTGTCTTTTCAGTAATTGCACCCTTACACGCCCGATAGGCTTTCTCCAAATCAAATCCACGAACTCCCTTTGCATAGCAATCCGCTACTACCGCAACACCATGATTGGAATTCATTCCACGCACATCACCTACTACCTCCGGGAAAGTAGGCATCCAATAATCCTCCATCTGCTCCGACATACGGATATAAGAATTGACCATGTGGCTCTCTTTTTCCGGTTCAATGATGGTACGCAAAGGGTGTGCTGCCCGGTAAGTATCCCACAACCAATCGTCCGTATAAAAAGGAATCCCCTCGTCATTATGTACTTTTCCATCGAATCCGCTGTAATACCGACCATCTTCGGACATACAAATCATCCGCTCATAGAAACGGTAGAAAGAAGTATAGAAAATAGTTTTGTCTTCTTCCGAACTGCCCTGTACTTCAATCTTCCCCAAGGCTTCATTCCATACCTGACGTCCTTTTTCCGCCACAGCATCCAGATCCGATGACGCAATCTCGCGTTTCAGGTTCTTCTTTGCCTGTGCCTCATCAATGTAGGAGATACCATAACGCACATTCAGCTTCTTCACGTTATCCGCAAATTTAAGACTGGCAGACGCACTCTGTCCTTGCGTGTTCACTTCCTGCGAAACCACCGGTTGGTCAACCTCCAGATATATATACGCTTTCGTAGCATACTCACCCAGTTGCTCGTATCCCAACACAGCATTACCGTCTACTGTCAAAGAACCGTTATTGGACTTTACAACCAATTGGGGAGTGCCGTCACCTCCAAACTGTATCTCGTAAATGGCAGACTGGTGTGAAGGAGCAAAACGTACATCAGCCCCGATATTCTGCAAACATACCTGATACAAATAAGGAGTTACTTTCTCATTATCATATTCATAATCGATATACTCCGGCGCATTTCCACCCTGAAACGGATAGATACTGAACGGACTATACCCCCTGTGTCTCGAAACGACCACAGGCAGACCATTCAACTTATTTCCCGTAAAATCTTCACGCCTCGGATAAACACGAAGCATACTGTTGGGCAGATGTACTGTCGGATAGGTCGGTACCAGCAAATGACTGATATTTCCTATATACGGATTCACATAATCTACCGGCTCCTTTTCACTGCGGCAACCGGTCAATATTGAACCGGAAGCCACAGCCAGGAAAAGAGCAACATTAATAATCAATCTTTTAGACACACTCATTACAGTTTACTTTTTCTGAAAACAATCATTCTGTTACCTTATCTGTCATCTCAAACTTCAGAACGCCTCCGTCCATCAGTTGAGCATACGTTATCTTGTAATCCGTTATCTCTTTGTCATTGAATCGAACGGATTTCACATACTTGTTCTCCGCAGACAAATTCTCCGCAATCATGGTGAAAGTCTTGCCATTGGCCAACTTGATAGTCGCCTCCGGCAACTGCGGACTTCCGATCACATATTCTCCGCTCGCCGGATTGACCGGATAAAAGCCCAAAGCCGTAAACATATACCAGGCCGACATCTGTCCACAGTCATCGTTACCACACAAGCCATCGGGACGAGGCTGATAAAACTTATCGCAAATCTCACGCGCCAACTCCGCTGTCCGGTAGTTCTTTCCAATCATGCTATATAGATAAATCACGTGGTGACTGGGTTCATTGCCATGTGCATACTGACCGATCAGTCCGGTGACATCCCATAATTCGCCTCCGCTCCGTTCTTCCGTAGCCTCCAGTTCGAACAATGTGTCCAACTGGGCAGCAAAAGCCTCTTTACCTCCCATCAGTTGAACCAATCCATCCACATCTTGCTGAACATGCCATGAATACTGCCAGGCATTTCCCTCCGTATAATCTCCTCCACGCGTGCCTCCGTGACAGAGGTAGAAAGGATTAAACGGTGTACGCCATTTCCCATTCGAGTCTTTACCCCGCATCAGCTTCGTTTCAGGATCAAACAGGTTTTTATAATATTCAGTACGTTTCATAAAGAATTCATAGTCCTCCTGTTTTCCCAGTTTCTTTGCCAGAAGAGCAGCACTATAATCATCATATCCGAACTCCAGCGTCTTGGACACCGCTTCCCTGTCGATCAGGTCAACCGGCAGATAACCATACTGATCGTAAATATCCCATTCGGAATTATAATGATTCTCCGTGAGCGACTTCTTGATAACCTGATAAGCTTTCTCCTGGTCAATGCCGGGCAGGTCTTTCAGACAGGCTTCCGCCACTACCGGAACACCGTGATTACCAATCATACAGAAATTCTCTTTGCCCCATATAGCCCATATCGGCAGATATCCCTGAACATCGGCATGAGCTATCATTGTATTCACCATGTCGGTAGCCTTATCCGGGCACAAAACCGTATACATGGGATGTGCAGCGCGATAAGTATCCCAAAGAGAGAACGTAGAATAATACTTACCAGTGGCAGCCGTATAGATCGAATCATTAGGTCCCCGGTATCTGCCATCCACATCGGCTATATTATTAGGCTGAACAAACAAATGATACATGGAAGTATAAAAGTTCTTCTTCTGATCTTCCGTGCCCGTCACTTTCACCAGAGACAGATACTTCTGCCACTCTTCCTCCGCTGCCTTCCTCACTTTCGCAAAATTCCAGTGAGAAAGTTCAGCCTCCATATTTGCTTTTGCCCCCTCAACACTCACGGTAGAAAAAGCAATCTTGGCATTCAATTGATTTCCTTTCCCTAAATCAAAATGAAGAACTTTTCTGGGAGCCTTATTCACTACGGTATCCCGTAAATTTTCAACCAGAATGAAAGGCTTATCGAACTGAATCACATAAAACAAATTACGCTCTACCCAACCACGAACCAACGAATTTCCCGTAATCGTCCGGTTATCTTCAACAGTAACCTTTGAATCGAGCATCCGGCCATGATAGCTTTCCGCGTCGCCTACACACAGATTCTGAAAGTCGATAAAAACCTTTGGTTTTTCTTTCTCAAAAGAATAATGGTAGAGCGCCACATGAGGAGTAGTTGTTATTTCCACATCCACCGAATTTTGGTCCAATGTAACGGCATAATATCCGGGAGAAGCCTTCTCGGATTCTTTCTTATAAGTACTCCTGAAATCATTGCGGGGAGTACCGGAGAAAGGCATAATCAATAAATCTCCCAAATCGGGTACACCCGTACCATTCAGCCTATTCTGGGAAAATCCCCAAATCAGCGGATCTTCATATCTATACCCCGCACAGTAATCCCATCCGAAATTACCGGTTTGAGGACCAGGTTGCATAAATCCCAAGGGATAGGTAGCTCCCGGAAACGTGTGTCCCGTGTACGTAGTACCCACAAACGGGTCTACATACTGCAGCAGGCTTTCCGATTCATTCTCGGAAGATTGACAAGACAGGAACAGCAGTGATACAGATACGTACATCAATGCTCTGCCCAGTTTAAATCCAGCGTGTTTCATTCTTAAATCCATATTTGTTAATGCATTATTTTATCATCTCCAACCGGAAAGAATAGCTTAACGGCTGATTGACAGGTATCATATATTCATCCAATGGAAGCGGTCCGCAAGATGCGTTCCCCAATCCCTGCTGGATGCAATCCAGGTTCACATATACTTCCGGTTTGCGGATCTGATCCAGTTTGAATCCGTGTCCGGCTCCCCAGATATCCTTGTCGTGGAAGTGAAGCGCGCTGAAATTCAGATTATTTCTGGAAGTGATCTTTAATCCCTGTTGCGCCTTATTCGTAAACGACACCCACCGTACATCATTCCGATTGCCCATGCTCTGCGAACGTACATAGTATTCTTCCATACCTTTCACGTCGCTGGCATACTGTCCGAAATAAGCCGAATGTTTGCGGTCCATATAATTCTCGTGAGGCCCGCGTCCGTACCATTTCACCTGATCGAACTCCTGCGGAATCACTATCTGCAATCCCAAACGACGGACGATCTCCGCATTTTCGGGCTTCGTAAAGGTAGCATCCACATCCACCACTCCGTTACTGTAAATTGTATAGCGAACGAGATAATCAATCGTCACCGGAGTAGGGCTTTGCACCACTGCCTTCCGGTCTGTCAATACGACTACCGATTTTCCGTCTGCCGATTTCTGATAGCTGAACAAAGGCAAACTACAAGAAGTCTCATAATAATTCTGATCGGTATAACGGTCGTTGTTGATACTGCGATACCAGTTCGGAACCAACGTGCTATTGCCGTAAACCAGTTCTTTCGGGCCATATTTCAAAGAGGTCATGAGTGCTGTATTCTTATCAAATGCGACACTGAAATCCGTTCCTGAAATCCATAATTGGTTGTTTTCCTCTTTCACTGATAATTGTCCCAAAGAAGCTGTATCCAGATTCTTCATGCCCGGACGGCTGCTCAATGCAAACTGTTCCGATGCTACCTCATGCCCTGCCGGCAGAGCGATGGTCGATTCTTTCAATTCTATACTCAAATTCAGGAAGTATTCGCTTCCGCTATCTCTTGAAGTACGGTAAGGAATGGAGACAGTCGTCTTTTCACCCGGAGCGAGGTCGATGGACTCAATGGTTCCGTTCTCAACGGCCTTGCCATCTTTCAATACCTCCCAGTTCAAGCGGAATTTATTCAGATCTGTGAAATAGTAACCATTACGTATTTCCACATTTCCGGATTCAACTGCCAACAGACGGAACTTGATATATTGATAAATCTTCTTCAGCTCGATCAATTTGGGAGTCACTCTTCTGTCCGGTGTAGTCAGACCGTTGCAACAGAAGTCAAAGTCGGTCGGTCGGTCGCCGAAGTCGCCTCCATAGTAATAGTGATGGTCGGGTTCGCCTATCTTATTCAGTCCCTGGTCTACCCAGTCCCACACGCAAGCACCAATCATTCGCTGGGATTTATTTTCGATATAGTCCCAATACTCGGCAATATTGCCCGGAGCATTTCCCATAGAGTGTGCATACTCACAGAGGAAATAGGGCTTATCGGACTCTTGCTGGTCGAAACGACTCATATTCGCAATGCTCGGATACATGTGCGAGTCAATATCGGCAGCAGCATTCTGTCCCTCGTAGTGTACCGGACGTGTAGGTTCCAGTTTCTTGGCTACTTCATACATAGCCATAAAATTCTCTCCGGCTCCACCCTCGTTACCCAATGACCAAAAGATGATAGAAGGATGATTCTTATCCCGCTGAATCATTCGGACCAGACGGTCGATAAAGGCAGGCCTCCACGATTCGCGTTCGCTCAACGTATGATTACCGTGATTCTCCACGTCGGCCTCATCCATTACATACAATCCGTAGTAGTCACACAAAGCATACATTCGCGAGTCGTTCGGATAATGACTGGTACGAAGCGTGTTCACATTAAACTGCTTCATCATCAGGATATCCTGAATCATTGATTCCGTAGACAGTACCTTACCCGTACGCGGCAACATTTCATGGCGATTCACGCCTTTGAAGAACACTTGGCGGTTGTTGATATATACCCGTTTGTTCTTTATTTCAATATGACGGAAACCGAATTTGGATGACATGGCTTCGATCACTTCTCCACGCTCATTCTTCAGCGCAACAAGCACATTGTAGAGATGAGGCGTTTCGCTTGTCCACAGCAAAGGCTTCTCTACCTTTGTCTGCAACGTATATTTCTGTTCTTTTTTCCCTTTCAGTGACTGAACAGGTTCTGTCATTGTACCCATTGAATTTCCTGACGGATCTATCAGCGTCACCTCTATGGTATGACCTTTTGCCTGTTTACTATCATAGTTCGCCACGATGGCGTCTACTTTGAATCCGGCTGTCCGGTAATCGTTGCTCTCGAAAAGAGATTGCAGATGGAAGTCGCGTACATGTACTTTAGGAGTGGCATACAGATACACATCCCTGTATATTCCGCTCAAGCGGAACATATCCTGGTCTTCCAGATAGCTACCGTCTGTCCAGCGGTATACTTCCACTGCAATCGTATTGTTTCCCGGTTTCAGATATTTGGTAATATTAAATTCCGCATCATTGTTGGAACCCTGGCTATATCCCACCTTTTTACCGTTTATCCAAACGTAAAAGCCACTATACACTCCGTTGAAATGGAGGAATATCTCTTTGCCGTCCCAGTTGGCAGGCACTGTAAAATCTCTGCGATAAGAACCCACCGGGTTCGGTTCTTTTTCATTGGTATATCCTTTCTGCGGCACTATCATTGCAGGATAGTTCTTGAAAGGATAAGTGACATTGGTGTAAATCGGTGTTCCGTATCCCTGCATCTCCATATTGGCAGGAACGGGAATTTCTTTCCATGAAGACACATCGTAATCCGTCTTATAGAAATTGACCGGACGTTCCGACGGCTGTTTCACCCAATGGAACTTCCAGGTTCCGTTCAGGGAATAATACAGATCCGATGCAGGAGTCGCCCATGGCTGATTGAAAGATTCTGATTTCTTCAAACTTTCTACCGAAGAGAACGGTACAAACGTATTGTGTCCCTCCTCCTTGTTGATGGCAAAAATCTGTTCGTTCTCCCACTCCGCTTTTCCATGTACATTTTCGGGGGGAAGTTTCTCTGATGTCGGTTTCAGTCTCCACACGCCATCTGTTTCCGAAGCCGGCAATGTATAGACCTTGGATCCGGCCTTATCCGCGGGTTTGAATGACAGAAGCAGCTGTGCGTTATTATGTTTTATTTCATACCTATCTTTACCTTTCGGGGTTAATACCCATTGCTGATTACCATTGGCTCTGCTCACATCCCATACACCAATCGGTTCTTCTATGGCTCTGCTGGTTCCGATATCGAAACTCTTGTTCACAAAAGGATTATATATCACATACAAATCCTTGTAGCGTATCAGCCGCCAATATTGTCCTTTACTTTCCTTGGCGTCGGCTGCCAGATATACATTGGATGAATTATCCGTATTCAGACGATTATCCAGCACCAGTCCCGACGGGCTGACAATCTTATATAATACATTATCCTTGATTTCCTGCGCTGAAAGCATTGTTCCCAGCAAAGAGAAAAGAAAGAGTGCGAAAATGAATTTGTTTTTCCTGTTGTTCATGGTATATATCTGAGTTCTAGTTTTACAGTAGCTCTGATAATCAAATCTGCCATCCCGGATATTCCACCGGGATGGCAGACAATCTGTTTAGTTTTTAGAGTTCTATTTCAAAAATATAAGGATTAGTAGTGTAAGTCATTGTGATGGCATCCGTATTGTCCAGAGTCTGTTGCACATCCGCACTTTCTCTCGGACTGTAGACATTCACTTTCTTCACTTTCTGACCGAACTGAACAGTAGCATTCACTTTACCTCC
This sequence comes from Bacteroides sp. OM05-10AA, assembly GCF_003439055.1. Classification (NCBI taxonomy): domain Bacteria; kingdom Pseudomonadati; phylum Bacteroidota; class Bacteroidia; order Bacteroidales; family Bacteroidaceae; genus Bacteroides; species Bacteroides sp. OM05-10AA. Next base: position 87,655 of record NZ_QSUR01000017.1, on the reverse strand, counting down.
CGAATATTTCTCACCCCAGACAATCAGGTAATATTTACCGTTCGTCTTTTGCAGCAATAAGTCATGTATGACCGACGGCTGGTTAGGAATGACATACGTCAATGTTCCCGGATTCAAAGGAGCGTCTACATCGTCCGCCAGGATCGTAGTCATGTTACGGATACAATCAGCAGCCGGACGTTTCGTATTGTCACCTCTGAACATACCGTAGGTGATGTTGATAGGATCTTCGTCCACACGGTCGCGAAGAATATAGATAGCAGTGTTGGACCATCCTCTCTTAAACTGGCTCAAATAGATATTCATCAGGAAAGAAGCATGTATCTCTTCCGAGAAGTTTCCGAAGACTTTCAATCCGGTTTCTGTTACGACGCGCGGCAGATTGGACAGTTCTTCATTGGTATATCCCTTGAAGTTCTTATTCCAGGTCACACCAAAGTTCACATACGGTCCGTCACCGGGATTATTGGAAGTAGGATCCGAGTGTTTCCAAGTCTGGTTATCATTCGGTCTTGCCCAGTCGCCCTCATTCTGGAATGCATAGTTGTGACAGTTCATGTGAGTTGCATAACGGGTTCCGTCAGGCATCTTGGTATTTGCTCCATCCGGTATAGTCAGATATTGTAATCCTACATTATCATTCATGGCACCGATCGTGGAAACTGACCATATAGGCATATTATTCAGATATGGATATTTACTGCTTCTGGAGAGTTCAAAGATGTCGCGTTGCTGATAAGCCACTCCCAGCCATGTATCGCCACCACCACCGGGTGTTCCGTCATAACCCTTACCGCCATTGCCTCCCAAAGGAAAGTTGTTAGGTTCGTTGGCACCCTCAAGAGCAATCAACAACCCATGTTGCGCCAGTTCATTGGCACAATCCAACATAAATTCCACTTCCGCTTTACCACCTCCGGCACCACTACCGATACCAAAGGAGAATTTGGCACCCGTCAGTTCGTGGAAGCGATACATACTATCCATCAATTTCTTGCGCGATGCTGCGAGTTCATCCGGATTGCTCCGATAAGAGCCTTCCGTTCCGGCACGCATCCAGCGTACTCCCACATATTTATAGCGTGCGGCAGACCCCATATTATCACTGGCACTCGGCTCAACGGTCTCACCTCTACCATCAATTCCGGCACATACTCCCATCGAATTCAAAAACTCATTGGCAGTTTTTGCCTGTACCGGTTCCGGTTGTTTCTTGACATCGTTATAAGTTGGAAAATCGGAACTGCATGACATCACTGCAAACGCGCAGCACATAAATAAATTCAAGTTCTTCATAATTATTTTTCTTTTAAGCATTTTCAATCCTTTCTATTTTATTACTATTCGACTTCTCCATACGCTTCAATTTCCGCCAGGAATGCCCATGCATTCGGCCCCTGCGTGGCTTCATATTTGAAGTATCTTGCTGTTGGATAATTATTCATCGGGAAAGTCTGTCCATCATTCGTATCGGGGTTGAACGCAAATTCTCCCTGATCTACCCAATTCACACCGTCCATACTAGTCCAGAACCTGTTCTTGGTCTGTCCACGGTTATCGTCCGGACGTCTGTAGCAAACGAAGCTGCTGATGATATGCTCCGTACCCATGTCTACTGCCACCCAATGCGGATAACCCGGAACCGGATCTTTCCAACGGGAATGCCAGAAAGTACTCAAATCACCGTCAATCATGGCTGTGGCATAACCGAGAGGACTTTCTATTCCTCCTTCTTCCGGCTCTTCACTTGAACAAGCCAAAATGGTCCAACCTGCATTCGACAACTTACCAATATTCAGTACCGGAATTGTTTTTGTTACCACCACCTCTTCACCAGTGATTCCGACCGCTTTATAGGTAACCTGATAAGACCCTTTATCGGTATACGTATGGGAGGGATTAGCCAGACTGGAAGCCGCATCCCCCTCGCCGAACGTCCAGGAGGAAGAATAGGCATACTTCGCCTCACTCTTGAAAATAATCCGCTTCCAGTTGTTCTGGTCTACCGAGAAAGTAAAATCAACGGAGGGGCGCATAATTTTAGTATCAATCACTACGATGACCACATTATGACCCAACTCCCGGTCAGCACACTGCGCTTCTACCGCTACCGCAAACTGCTTACCTGTTTCCACATAATTATCATCCAGATACTTCAAATCCACAATCAAATTGAACGGCACATAAGCGCTTCCGTCTGCCAGCTCTGCCGATTTCTCCAATCGGTATCTGTCTACGGGCAGTATGTCCGCTTCCAGTTTGCCCGCGTTTATCAATTTCTGTATCGTGTCATTGTTTACACGAAGACTTATGTTCAACGTTCCTCCGTCTTCTATGCCCGAACGATAGACGGCCAACGGAACGATGAAATCATATGTCTTCATGTCTACTTTAAAGCGATAGGGATTGCCCGGCACCTCTTCCGAAAGGGAAGCAGACGGTACATCATCGATTAAATATATCCCGTCAGCACCTACATTGGCAGCCGGCATATAAATCTGCTGTGCAGGATACTCCACATCCACATATTCTTCATGGGTGCATGAGCTCCATCCTGCCAGACAAGCCAGGGCTGCTATCCAAAGTTTGATATTCTTATTTTTCATACTTCTGTTCTATTTAATAGTTACATTACCAAAGCGGATTCTGTGGCCATCCTGTTATGTTCAGCTCATTCTGCGGAATCGGATAGAAGTACATCGAACGCTTAAAGCTCCGGCTTTCTACTTCCACACTCTGATACTCGAAACTGTTATAAGAAAGTCGAGTGACTTTCACTCCTTTCAGCGGCGCATTCAAGTCATCCGGGGCAGTCATCCAACGGCGCACGTCCCAGAAACGGTGATCTTCGAATGCCAGTTCCACCCGGCGCTCATGACGAATCTTCTCACGCATCTCTTCCTTTGAATCAGCCAACACTTCGGGCATACCTACCCGTCCGCGTACCTCATTGACTGCCTCACGGGCACTCTTTCCATAGATCCCTTTTCCATCGGGGCCATAAGCCTCGTTCATCGCTTCGGCATAATTCAGGTAGATTTCACCCAAACGGATGATAATCCAAGAGTGGATAGCCGACTGTCCCTGCAAGAGTTTCAATTCCGGGTCAACGTATTTCAGCAAGTAATAACCGGTTCTGGAGGCGTTGTTCTTGTCCGGTCCGTCGGCTCCGCCCTCCCAGCACTCTACCGGTCGTCCCTGGAAAGTTCTGTTGTTCGGCATAATGGTTGCAGCAAAACGAGGATCCCTGTTTTCATAAGGTCTGGCAGCCATCGACGGGTCTTTCCAACTGAATGTTCTTCCACCGGTGGTTTCGTAAGCATCTACTAAATTTCCGGAAGGAGCTGTACCACCGGTTGCCTGATCGGCACCAATCGGATAGTTACTCTTCTCGAATGAGTTGTCGTATCCGTTGCGACGGACAAGAACAATTTCATTATCGCTGAACGAACGGAACAGGCTCTGATAATTCCCGGACAACTTATAACCGGCTTCCGCCACGTCTGCACCCCAAAGAACCTCTCCGGCCGCTTTCGCTGCATTCTCCCACCGGGTCTGTCTGTCCACTCCGCTCAAGGAAATCAAGTCCTGACGCTCATACCCCTGCGCCCATACCGGATTGTTAAACAGTTCGCTTGCCGCATACAGCAACACTCTGCTTTTCAGAGCCAAAGCTGCTCCCCGGGTGACACGTCCCATATCACTCGCCTGATAGACGGCCGGCAAATGCGGTGCTACCTGTCCGCACTCATCGACTATAAAATCAATACATTCCTGCAATGTATTCCGCGGAATGTTCCGGTAGTCGGTGTCCATATCCATCAGTTCGTTTGCCAGGGGTACTCCACCATATCTCTTCACCAATTCGGAATAGAAATAAGCTCTCAAGAAACGGGCTTCGTATTTCCACCGTTCGATATTCGCCATTCTCATTTCATAATCAGCCTGATTCTGCGGGTCCAGTTTGTATCTTTCCATGTTAATCTGGTCGGCAGTCTCCAGAAAAAGAGTCGCCTGACGGATTCCCTGGTAATAATAAGTCCAGACGTTATCCGGGTTATTCAGCGGATTCCACGAACCGTTGTTGAACATGTGGACGGATGAAGAAGCTACCGAATACTCGGCTTCATCGGAAGCGGCAGCCATCATCGCTCCTCCCACCGGCGAAAACCCGTTGGGAAGATATGTATATAGCCCGTTCACACGCTTTTGAGCGACGTCATAGCTTTCCAACGCCTGCTTCTCTGTCATGGTCAGCATCATCTCCCTATCGAGAATAGGGTTGCACGAGCTTAACAGAAGAGCGGCTATCGAGCTGGATAATAGTATATTTATCTTTTTCATATCGTTACAATTTTAAGTTACAGGGCTTTTACAGTTGTACATTCACACCGATACTCATGGTCCGGATGGCAGGATAGCCGCTCATCGTTTCCGGATCGGTAAACCCATCCATGTGGTCGAAAGAGAACAGATTGGTTCCGTTGAGGAAGAATCTCACTTTATCCAAGCTTAGCTTTTTCACAAGCTGAACGGGAAGCGTGTATCCCACTTCGAGACTGCGGAGTTTGAGGAATGCACCGTTTTCCTGCCAGAACGATGATGTCTGATAGTTGTTCTGGTTTTCGCCTGTGGACAGTCTGGGATAGGTGGCAGTAGCCGCTGTGGCAGGTGTCCATCTTTCGAGTGCCCATTCCGATGCGTTGCCGTTGTTGCGGAAAGCTTCGTAATAGCGTCCGCTTCTGTATACGGTACGGTTGCCTACGCCCTGGAAGTTTGCGTCGAGGTCGAAACCTTTGTAGGCAAAACCCAGATTGAAGCTATAAGTAAACTCCGGCAGGTTGGTGTATCCGATGGCACAAACGTCATTTTCATTGATTACCCCGTCATTGTTCATATCCTTGTATTTGATATCACCCGGCTGCACTTTCATGAAAGTATGCTGCGGAGAATCGTCAATGTCTTTCTGATCCTTGAAAAAGCCGATAGCCTGCAATCCAAAAGGTTGATCTACCCGGTGACCGGTGCGATACATATAAGAGTACTGCTGCAACATCTCTGCATTGTATTTCACTTCATTGTGAGCATACCATACGCCACCCTGTACATAGTAGTTAAAGTCATTAATCCGGTCTGCATAACGAGCTGTCAGTTCGAAACCTTTATTGTTCACCTTACCGACATTCATTTCCGGTTTCTTGAATCCTACGAAATCGGGAATCGTGCGGTAGGGAGTTGCCAGAATGTCTCTGCGGTCACGGTTGAAGAAGTCAAAGCTGATATCTAACTTTCTAAACAATGTTGCGTCAAAGCCCACATTCAGTTGTTTTTCTTTCTCCCAGGTCACACTTGGGTTGGCAAGTGTTCCTTCAAAGTAATTCTCTACATTGGAGTTCGCATCTCCGAACGGATAATAACCTCCCCAGTCGTAATACTGGTCGAACATATAGCGGGTACCACCGATATCGAAATTACCGGTCAGTCCATACGATGCACGCAGTTTCAGGAATGTAAGTACCTTATTGTCTTTCAGGAAGCCCTCATTCGTTGCAATCCAGCCGATAGAACCTGCCGGGAAGAATCCGAAACGACGTCCCGATGGATAGTTCTCGGACCCGTTGTAGCCGAATGTGAACTCACCAATGTATTTCCGGTCGTAGGCATACGTAAAACGTCCGCCCATACCAATGTTGAAATAAGGAAGATTATGTCCCGATATGGTCAATTCGTCGCGGTTGGCCATCAACATACCACTTACCGTATGGATGCCGAAAGTACGGTCGTAATTCAACAAGGCCTGCATGGACAAGTTACGTTGCTGATACGATTTACCTTCATCTATATTCAGTTTTCCACTGTCTTCGCCAATGGGAGTCAATTCTATGTCATCCGCAATTTTCTGTACGCTGAACCGTTGGTAATCATGACTTCCGATGGTATATGTCTGGAAGTAGGAATTGAACCCGATAGCACCCGAAATGCTTAATCCGGGAGTAATAAATCCTAAATCTTCTTTCAGGCGAATAGAAGTCAGAGCCAAGCGCCCGTTGGTTTTATAATATCCCTTTTCCGCTATTTCACCCAATGGATTGGCATAGGTATTGTTTCCTCCATACTGGCGGCTTCCTACAAAAATAGGGAATGAATTGGACGGAACGGAAGAGAGCAAATCAAACACCGCACCTGTATTTTCCGAAGTTCCCGGAAGAGACTTGTCTTCAATCGTACCGCCAACGGTAATCGTGGCAGATAAACGTTTCGTCAGGTTCAAATCTACATTGGTACGGAAGTTATAGCGTACGAAGTTGGAATTATCCGTATAGTCGGAATGCCCCTTTGTCTTAATGTACAATCCCTCGCTCTTCACTGCATTGAACAATACGAAATAACGGATTACATCGTTTCCTCCACTGGCATTGAAATTATAATTCATCACCGGAGCATTGTCTCTCAATATAGTGTCATACCAGTCCACATTAGGATAAAGCAGCGAGTTACTTCCGGTACGATAAGCGTCTAATGCCTCATTGGAGTATAAAGGAGATCCTCCGTCGTTCACCAAAGCTTCATTGTACAGATTCGCATAATTGTAAGCATCTACAAACTTAGGCAAGCGGGTAGCCTGCTGAAAGCCGACCTTGGCACTGAAATTAATTTTCAATCCACCCGTCTGTCCTCTCTTCGTTGTAATGACCAACACGCCATTCGCCCCTCTGTTGCCGTACAGTGCCGTGGCAGCAGCATCTTTCAAAAGAGTAACCGATTCGATTTCTTCCGGCACCAACTGCTGGAAATAACCATCGGGAGCCTGCAAGCCGTCAATCACCATAAACATCCCCCTACCGGCAGCAAACGAACTGACTCCGCGAGAAAGCATGGTGGGACTATCGGCACCCGCTTCGCCACTTCCCTGAAGAGTGACCAGCCCCGGCAGACGCCCGTGCAGTGTATTGGCTACATTCGTAGTGAAAGAATTCTCCAAAGCCGATCCTTTCACAGACGATACTGCACCGGTAGTTATCCATTCGGGTTGTGTGCCGTAAGCCACATAGCTTATCGTATCTGACGATATGGTTTGCGCTGCTACGGAACCACCCAGGCAGAAACCCAGCATAGCCGTCAACATCCATCCTTTTTTTCTATATATCATCTTATTTTTCATACTATATTACTTTTAAGGTAATTAATAACCCGGGTTCTGAACCAGATAACCTTTGTTGATTTCCGATGTAGGGAATGGGTTGAGATACATCTTCTTGTGGAAACTGCGTTTTTCAAACACATAAGGCTCATATCTGAATTCGCTGTCGTTTCCGTCTATCTTATAGACTTTGATTCCCCACATATCGCCTTGCATCACTCCTTCCGTTTCCGCAACTTTCCAGCGCATGATATCCCACAGACGGTGATTGTCGAAAGCCAATTCAATGTCTCTCTCACGATGGATGCGTTTCTTGAAACTCTCGTAATCCAATCCTGCCGGATATGCCGGTTGTCCGGAACGGTCGCGTATCGCTTTTACGGCAGCATAGGCTTCCGATGTCGGCCCGTTGTGATATTCGTTCAGCGCTTCCGCATAACTCAAATAGAACTCGTTCAACTGGAACAGGGTTGAATTCGGAGCCAGCTTGACCTGTGTATTGTTTATCTTGGCAGGGAAATGTTTGTGCAGCCAGAAACCACCATAACAAGTATTGGCATCTCTGCCACCCTCCCAAATCTGCATTTCACCTTTTTCTTCATTCCAAATGGATTTATTGTAAGCAATCGTCTGCGAGAAGCGATAATCCAGTTCGCCCATCTTTGCCTGCAAATCGGTGCCGCCATCGGGATTCCAGTACTGGTCCGTACCGTCGCGTTTCTCATATTTCTTCACGAAGTTCAGTGTCGGTGAAATACCACTCTGCCCACGGTTGCCCGGATAAATATTAGGAGGAGAAATAGCCGACCAGGGCCAGTCCCAAGTACCGATTTCACCATGTGCCTTTTCAGCGAAGATAATCTCCGGATTGTCATAGACTTCCCATGAGTAGCGATAGTTCTTATCCACTCCCTGATCCGTAATGAGGTGATGACCATTAGCGGCCGCCCAGTCGAGCACAGCTTTGGCAGCATCCGCAGCCTGTTTCCATAATTCGTGATTGGAACTGCCCAGACAAATCAGATTATTATTCACTCCGAGACTCATATAAGGAGTTTCCGTATTGAACAGCGGACTGGCAGCATACAGTAATGTTTTTGCTTTGATAGCAAGTGCCACACCCTTACCGACACGCCCTTTCTGGGCACCGGTCTGGTCTTCCGGAAATTCGGGAGCATCAATGGCATCCTGACAATCTTTCAGTATAAAGTTCACCACTTCCTGCAAAGAGGCACGCGGAATCTTCAAGTCTTCACCCAAATCAATCCGGCGGTCGATGATAGGCACACCACCGTACCATTTCATCATCTCCAGATAATTCAGTGCGCGAAGGGTCTTCATCTCCGCAATAATCTGATTGGCATAAGTATTGGAGATGTCGGGTACATCATGGATGCGTTCTATCATAATGGCAATCTGCCGGAGAGCGACCCAACGAAACGGGTAGCGTTTGTCCTGTATATCGTCCGGAGTCAATGAACCGGAATTCCATTTTTGAGTAGAGTACCAGGCTGCACATGTCTCCGACTCGTCACTCGCTCCGGAACTCAATGTTCCGTCGTAATTGGTCGGGTCTGCCCATCCCTCCGTGAAATAAGGCAGGTTGGAATGTACGGCATACCGGTAGACGGTGGTCAAGAAACGTTCTGCATGGGCAGTCGATGAGAATACGGTATCTTCGGTCACATCGATACCGGGAGCTTTATCCAGATAGTTTCCCATCATATCCTCACAAGAAGAGGAACCTATTGCCAACGCAATACAAGATATTATTATAGCAACTAGCTTTTTCATTCCATTCATCTTTAAAAGTTTATACTTACACCTAAGTTGTAGGTTCTCGTCACAGGATAAGGCTCATTATTGTTATCCATCATAGGAGACTCGGGGTCTTCGCCGGGCAGCAGATCCGCCCAGGTCAGCAGGTTGCTGCCGTTGGCATAAAGACGAAGCGAACTGATACCGATGCGTTTGAAGAAAGGATTGCGCCATGTATAGCCTATTTCCACGTTCTTCAGTCGCAGGTAGGAAGCATCTTCGAGCCAGTAAGTAGAGGTCATATAATTGTGCCCGTTGTCGGATACGGAGAAACGCGGATACTTGATTTCCTGTCCGTTCGCGTAGCGTTCGTAGGTCCAGCTCTTCAGCAAGTCCTGCACGGCACCTCTGTTGTTATTGAATCCCTGACGGGATACGTTGGAAGCGATTGTAGAAACATTGGAAGCTCCCTGAAACAAAACAGAGAAGTCGAAGTTCTTAAACTCGCCGCCGAATGAGAATCCAAAGATCTTCTCCGGGAAATTGGAATAACCGATAGGCACCTGATCGTTGTCATTAATCACACCATCGCCATTGATGTCCTTGTATTTGATATCGCCCGGCTGAATCTTGTTGTTGCTCCACATATAAGTGGGACGGTTCGGGTCGTTCACTTCTTCCCAGGTGTTATAGAGTCCGTCGGCTACATAACCGAAGATTTGTCCGTAACGGAGGCCGGTTGCACTGCGATAGGAATATTCCCAGGGAGCCTCATCTTTATACAATATCTTATTGCGAGCGAAGCTATAATTGCCTTTCACAAAATAGCTGAAATCACCAACCTTGTCATAATAAGACAGTTCGAATTCATAACCGGAGTTTTTCATGCGTCCCAAGTTATAAGCGGGGAAGTCGGCTCCTGTAATATTGGGAACGGTTCCGCGGTTGCAAAGAATGTCATTACGTCTTTCTTCGAAGTAATCGAATACCAGTCCAATTCTACTGCCCCAGAACTTCATATCAGCACCGATGTTCCATTTCTTGGACTTTTCCCATGTCAGGTCCGGATTTCCGAGTTTACCTTCGTATACGCCTCTGTATCCCTGATAGGAAGAACCTACCTCACCGAAATGATAGATGTCGCCGGAACCAAACAGATTTTTGTCGGCTGTATAGGTGTAGGACGTAGGACGATAGAGGAAGCGGGAGCCTCCGACTTTATCATTTCCGACCACACCATAGGAACCACGAATCTTGGCAAAAGTCACTGCCTCGCCTTTCGGGAAGAACGATTCTTCGGAAAGTACCCATCCCAAAGAGAATGCCGGGAACGTACCGAAACGTTTTCCCTCGGCAAAGTTCTCCGTTCCGTTGTAACCGATGTTGAACTCGAACAGGTAACGGTCTTTGAATCCGTAAGTGACACGACCTACCAATCCCTGATAACCCTGCGGTACAGAAAATTCAAGATTCGGATCGTAGTATTTACTCTGATTGTAAAGTACCAACCCTGTAACGTTGTGACTGCCAAAACGACGGGCATACTCGATACCTCCCTCAAAGTAGACACGGCGGTTCTTCTGGTATCGTTCGCCGAAGCGTGTTACTTCCGATCCGTCATCACCCGAAATGAGTACCACTCCGCCTTTGCCGTCCGCTTTACCCTCATATGACGTACCGTTGCGTTGGTACTCGCGGATATGGTTGTTATAGTTTTTGTAGGAGATCGCTGCACGCACTGCCAGACCTTTAGTCAGGTAATCCATTTTATAATTCACACGGATCGAACCATTCAGGAAATTGGCATAGTCTTTATGATTTCCTTTCATGTAAGCTACCATAGGAGTAGATGCGGGTATCTGTGCCGTAGTGGGAACCATTACGATCTTATTGTCCACTACTCCCGGAGAAATAATAGGCGGAACAGTTACCAGCATATTCATGAAACTGGAAGTCGACCAGTTTGGTCCGCGCGTATCGTCCATCTGCGTGGAGAGGTCGAAACTGACTTTCAGGTTCTTGTTGATATTGAAGTCGAAGTTGGAACGCAGATTGTAGCGTCTGTACTTCAACTGATAGTCATAACCGGGGTCATAAACATCGGTATTGAACAAACCATTCTGCGTGAAGTAACCTGCGGAGAAGAAGTATTTCACCCGTTCGGTACCGCCACTGATATTGATATTGGTTTGTGTCTGATAGGAAGCATCGCTTACTAGCAGGTCTGTCCAGTTCACGTCCGGATAAAGAATCGGATCGGACTGGGTACGGTATTTTTCAATCACCTCGTCCGAGAAACGGCGGGTAAGATTTCCCGTTACATAAGCATCATAAGCCTGTCCCAGATTGTAAGAGTTGGCATACTCATAAGAGTTCATGCTCTTTCTCAAATCAATGAAAGAAGTACGGGCTACACTGGTAGAAACGTTGATACGGGGAGCGCCTTGCTGTCCGCGTTTCGTCGTCACCAGAATTACACCATTCGCACCACGTACACCATACACGGCTGTGGCGGAAGCATCTTTCAAAATGGTTATATTCTCAATTTCATTCGGGTCGATGTTGTTGTAATTATCGCTCTCGATTCCGTCCACCATGACCAATGGGTCCTGCTCGTTGCCACTATCGGCAAAGGTTCCCACACCACGGATACGGATAGTCGACTGGTCTTTTCCCGGCTCACCACTCCGCTGCACGGCAAACAAACCCGGCATACGACCTGCCAGCGCATTACTGATATTGGCCTGTGGCGACTGCAACAGGTCTTTGGTAGTCACGGAAGCCAACGAACCGGTGACGGTTTCTTTCTTCTGCACACCGTAAGCCACGACAACGACTTCCTCGAGCTGCTGCGTATCTTCGCGCATGGTTACATCTACCTTACGTTTGCCGGCAACGTTCACTTTCACAGTCGTGAATCCGATATACGTAAACTGAAGTTCTGCATTGGCGGGTACATTCAATGTGTATTTCCCGTCAGCATCAGTGATGGTTCCGGTCGTTGTGTTCAATACAGACACGGTGACTCCTATCAAAGGGATTCCATTCAAGTCCTTCACTACCCCGGAAACAGTGATGTTACTTTGCTGATTGGGGGCGGGATTCGCGTACCCGTCAGAGTGAGGTAACGCATACGCCCCCTCTATAGAGCAAACTCCCGTAAGCAAGAGACAGATGCTTAAATAAATTCTGCATCCAATACTTCTTTTAGTTTTGATTTTCTGTTTAAACATAATATTTTGTTTTAGATTAAGGGGATAAAAATCTTATCCTGCCGAACGGTTTCTGATTCGACTCATACAAAGGTTTCGTTTTTCATGTTTTCATAAATTCTTAGTTTATATAGGTTCGTAACTCGTTGCTTTTCCGACGACAAATATACCTTAGCATCATTAATTAAGGCTTAACTAACCCTTAACTGCCACAAAAAACAGAAAAAAAATCTAATTAAAATTCCTCTGACCTTACTTTTTGCCACTCGCTCATTCTTTTCGCTTGCAATATTTTGCTGGTTTTAAGTTTTTATCTAATTTTGTTGCTAAGCTATGCTATAAAAAATAGGGAATAGCAGCCTCCTTTGTTTTTTACCCGATCGAATTATCTTAATCATGAGAAAAATTATGCCGAATAATAAAAAGAAGATATTACTGCTATTAGTCCTGCTATTATCTTGTATCAGTTATGCTGGCAACCCTGATAAGAAAAAGATCTCCTACGGACTGACATTTCAATCTCACACAGTCAATCAAGACCAAAGAACCTCCCTGGATCTTAATCCGGACGGTGAACTTGATATGGCTACTGGATATTCACTCCAATTCAAATTAAGACTGGAACAGGCTGTCCTGACATACGGTTATATCTTCCGCTTCATCGTGAACGACACATTAAGTCTGGACTTTATTTCTAATCTGAATCTTGGCAAGATGAATTTCGTAATGTCCGATTCGCAAGGGATATTGAGCAATATGCAATTCTCGGAACTCAATGACAAAGAACTGAACAAATGGCTCAACATCAAAGTGACTTTCAACCGGCAGAATATAAGGTGCCAGATCAACAATGTAGTCAAGGAAATCCCTTTTGCTTTCAACAGTTACAAGCACACCCAGATTCTTTTCGGTACCAATACTCACCAAACGTTCTATACTACGGACGTACCTCCCATTTCAGTCCGGGACATCGTTATCACCAACGACAAAGGACAGGTAATCAGAGAATGGCCGATGCTGCGCCATACAGATAAAGGGGTGTATGATGAAAAAGGAAGCAACTATGCAACTGTGAAGAACGGCGTCTGGAAAGTGGACAAACACGTCACTTGGGAAAAGGAAGCAAGTATTCCACTGACAGAGGTCAATGCCCAGATAGCATACGACACCATCCAGCCACGGATATTCATAGCCAGCAGTGAATTTGTCATTACCTATGATATAGCAAATAAAACGGCATCGAAAGTAATGAACAAAAAAGGAAATCCGTTTCGTAACGGAGGCAGCCAAACGATTTATGACGCTAAAAACAACCGGCTGATCTCTTATAGTGTTCAATACCCCGAACTTATCACCTATAATTTCGAAACGAACGAATGGTCTGCGGAAGAAAGACGGGAAAATCTGGCCCCCGTACAACAGCATAACCGGATTCTCATTGACGACGAATTGATTCTGTTCGGAGGATATGGTGCACACACCTATAAAGCAACCATCAACAAGCATAAACTGAACGATGGAGAATGGACCACCAAAGACCTCTCTTCATACGTCATCCCGCGTTATTTAAGTACCATGGGCTACTTAGGTAACGACACGCTTCTGATTATCGGCGGATATGGCAGTCATTCGGGACGTCAGGAGGAGTTTCCGACCAACCTCTATGATATCCTCGAAATCAACTATAAAGACATGACGAGCAAGATGATCGGGCAGTTCTCCGTCGGCCCCACTCCTCTTGTGTTCAGTAACTCCATGGTGCTCCGGAAAGAGGAACATAAGGCATACACGATAGCATACAATAACAGCAAGTTTCACTCCACAGCCATCCTAAGCGTTATCGACTGGAAAAATGGAACGTTTGAAACGCTGGGGGACTCCATCCCTTACAACTTCCTTGATACGGAATCTTTCTGCGATTTGATTTATGTGGAACAGACATCGACACTTTACGGTGTCTTCCTTGAGAAGAAAGAACCGGGTAACGATTATAGTGTCGAAATCTATTCGCTTGCATTTCCTCCACTCAAGGCTTCGGACATAGAGCAGATACCTGCCGGAGGGGATAAGGAGCTTATGAAATACATCGTATTATCGGTCGTGGTTCTCCTTATTATAATAGGCGTTACGATCAGCTACCGGAAACGGTTGAAGAGAAAAACATCTCCTGCGACAGCAAGTACTTTGGAAGAAAGGAGGGTAGACAATTCCGCAAAGGCAGAGGAACAGCCCGTCACAACCAAATTACAGGATAAAAAGCCACGTATATCCACCATCCATCTTCTCGGAGATTTTCAGGTGTTCGATAAGGAGGGAAATGACATCACGCAGGAATTTACGCCCATCATCAAACAGGTGTTTCTATATATCCTGCTGAACAGCATTGCAAAAGGCAGAAAAGTGACTTCGCAGGAACTGGACGAGACTTTCTGGCTGGGAATGAACAAAGCGGATGCTTCCAACACCCGGAATGTGAATATCAGAAAACTACGGCTTATTCTTGAAAGAACAGGGGACATAGCCATTAATTATAAAGGCGGCTACTGGTCTATCAGTATAGGTGACGACATTACCTGTGACTATCATGAGATCAACAAAATCCTGCAGGAAGTACCGGACAAAGCAACGGTGGACATCGCTACCTTACAGCGTATTCTGAAACTCGCTGCGGGAGGAACACTCACACCTACCATCAGTGCAGAATGGCTCGACTCTTTCAAAGACGAATATACCAAACAGGTCACTACTTTCATGCTTAGAATGTTGGAAACCTCTGATGTGAAAGGAAACAACAAGCTCATATTGCAGATAGCAGACGTCCTGCTGCTTAATGATACGCTTGATGAAGAAGCGATGCGCATCAAGTGCCAGATATTATTCCAGATGGGACAGAAGGGAGCATCCAAAAGGTGTTATGACACTTTCGTCGCAGAGCATACACGCCTGTTGAATGAGAAGCCTGCCATCAGTTACGAGGATATCCTGTCAGACCTCCAGTAATTACAGACCGGCCGAAGCTCTTACCAATAAAAGTATTATCTTTGTTGCATGAAAAAATTAGTCATTGTAGGATGTGGACGACTTGCAGAAATCGTTGCGGATGCAGTTGTCAATGGCTTATTAGCAGATTATCATCTGGTAGGTGTCTATTCGCGTACGGCATCAAAAGCAGCACACATCGTAAATAAAATGCAGCAACATGGCAAGCCTTGCATTGCTTGCGCCACATTGGAAGAGTTATTGGCATTAAAGCCTGATTATCTGGTAGAATCGGCCTCTCCTGCCGCCATGCGGGAATTGGCTTTGCCGGCATTGAGAAACGGAACGTCTGTCGTTACTTTGTCTATCGGTGCTTTGGCAGATGAGGCATTCTACCGGGAAGTGACAGAAACCGCCAGGGCAAATGGTACACGGGTCTATATCGCATCCGGAGCTACCGGTGGATTCGATGTTTTAAGAACTGCCTCCCTGATGGGAAATACGACGGCTCGCTTCTTCAATGAAAAAGGTCCTAACGCACTCAAAGGAACTCCCGTTTATGATGATTCTTTGCAAACGGAGCAGCGTACCGTTTTCTCCGGCAGTGCTGCGGAAGCGATTCGCCTCTTTCCAACCAAAGTGAATGTTACAGTTGCCGCCTCACGGGCTTCTGTCGGTCCGGAGAACATGCAGGTATCCATACAGTCTACTCCCGGATTTGTGGGAGATACGCAAAGAGTAGAAATCAAAAATGACCAGGTGCATGCCGTAGTAGACATTTATAGTGCTACATCGGATATTGCAGGGTGGTCAGTAGTGAGCACCCTGATTAATATCGCTTCACCCATTGTATTCTGACAGATTGGCCAGTACTTTTGCGCTCAGGCGGTCAAACGCCTGACGCGTGCGGCCAGTAGACACCTGCATACAACGTACATGCGGATGATTGAGAAGCTGTTCACCCCCCAACGCGCCTATCGTGTCACAAAAGCAAAGGTTATCACCTTCCAGCCATTCAGTAAAAGCAGCCTCATCCCATGCCGGTGACAAACCGGTATTGAATAAGATCTTCCGGTTACCCATCTGCTTAAATTCCTCTTCGTGCAGTAAAACCGTATTTTTATTAAGGCAGCAGCAAATAACTTCACTCTCTGCAAGGAGTTCCCTCAATGGCAAAAAACGATATCCTTTGGCAGCAGCCGCTTCTTTCTCACTGCGGGCATAATATGAAATATCAGCACCAAAGAACTTCAAGGCGTCCGCTATCATGCCGCCAGACTTACCCAGTCCGATTATTCCGACTTTCAATCCGGTAATCTCACGAGGCAATTCTTCCCACGGTTCCTGTCCAAAGCCGTGCAAACAGCGCACCAACTCACTGACTACATATTCCACCACTCCTTCGTCACCATAATCCCGGATACCTGTTACCGTGATACCTCGTTCATTGGCATAACGAATATCGACATTGGCACTTTCGGGAGAATAGAGTGAACAACACATTCCAATGTATTTCACATTCGGACAACATTCGAGTACATACCGGTTGATACGGGAGGTATAACTCAAAAGCACCGCATCAGCATCTCCGATACGGGCAATTATTTCATCATCATTCGCGGGTATATCAGGATACATCACCACCTGACCGGCAAATGAATACAACGCTTTTTCGGCCGACGGAACCAGGCTGACCGGTTCTATAGCTACAAGTTTCTGAAACATCGTTTTTTTATTTTAGAAGTATTATACAAACATATATGGTTACCGGATTAGTAACCCAACATGGGCGCTAAGATACAAATTTCCAGCCATAATATCATTTAAAGATGAATGATTACAGTACGTTTTAGACACGCGAACGCAAGTTAAACAGGTATATTCAGAGTTCACTACTCGCCGTCCGGCTCCTTGGGTGGCGGTGCAATGAAGTGCATCTGATTGCCCCGTCCCTCCCTCTTGATAATACCCTCGGCAGCAAAGGATTTGAGGTCAGCGAGCGCGGTATTCTTCAGCCGCCCTGTGAGTTGGGTGTACGTTGTTCTTGTAATAAACCCATGTTGCCGGATATATTGCAGTACAATCTGTTTCAGTTTTTCGCTGTCACACTCTCTTGAGGTATTAAAGTCTATGTATTTTCTACGCTCCAGATCACCCCGGACGCCTGTCCGGAATTCCTTAGAAGCACGGAAGTTCACCCCGTTGAAAGAAACGGAGTTGGAACGCAAGTCTTTCTTGTCCTCCACCAAACGAGATGTCACCTTGGCGGAGAAGAATCCAAACTCTCCCAGTTCTACCCGGAATCCCTCGCCCAGATAGTCGAGTGTTTCGTCCCGCAACTCGGAAAGGATCCCTTCTATCATCCCCTCCTTGAATCCGGTTCTCTTGGCTACTGCCCGAATAAGCTGCTTTGCCGTAATCGTTCCGCTATAAACAATGTCGGCATACATCGTTTCAGTCTCGCCCTCTTTCGTGGTGAGGGACGGTTTCTTCTTTAAATTGTAATAAGCCATCTTTCTTTTCTAACTATGATTAAGAACTTTCAGTGCAGAGATTAAGGATTTTCAGTGCAGAGATTAATGTATTTTTGTGCAGTCGGGAAGTCGTCACCTTGCAAGGTGACCATTATCACTTTATAGAAGGACAAATGGCATCTTATAAAGTGATAAATGTCACTCTATAGCGTGACATCCCCTTAGTGAAAGGAGGAAAATCTGTAAAGGTACAAAATTAAGAGGCGAAAAGCAAGAGGGGGTACCATAAAACTTCATCTATAAATGTAATGCAATTGCAAAATGAAAACGCTTCTGCCAACCACTGATACCGCTTCCTTTTTATTTATCCGCATAGATTTGTTGATTTTTAAATTATTTCAGTACATTTGTCTGCGCCTACATCTATACAGGAAGCATGAAAATAAACGAAATACAGTGCATAAAAGAACTACGCAACGGCTCCTACCAGGCTTTTACACAGATTTATGAAGCCTATGCCGACCGACTTTACAGCTTTGTTCTTAAACAACTAAAAAATCGTTCCCTGACACAGGACATTGTTCAGGATACCTTTTTACGCCTGTGGGACAACCGTAGCCAGTTGAATAGCTTCGGCAATCTGCAGGCTTTCATCTTCACCATCGCCAAACATCAGGTCATTGATTATTTCCGCAAACAGGTCAACGAACTGCAATTCGAGGATTTTATGGAGTACTGCGAGAACCAGGCAACTGACGTATCGCCGGAAGATATCTTATTGTACGACGAATTCCTGCAACAACTCCAACAATCGAAAAAAGTACTGTCACAACGGGAACATGAGATTTATGAATTAAGCAAGGAGAAACATATCCCCATCAAGCAAATAGCCGAACAACTGGATCTCTCCGAACAAACGGTGAAAAACTATCTGACTTCCGCCCTGAAGATTCTTCGCAGCGAAATGATGAAATATAATATTCTCTTTATTTTCTTCCTGTAATAGTATTCTTTATAACGGCTGTCAGAAGTAGTTTCTTTATCCCATCAAGTCAAGATACCACCTAACAGGTTATTTCACATTTCCTAATTTTATGTTATAGAACATAAAGAAATCATAGTACTCCCCTATTTCAGTCACGTATAACCAATAGAAACACCCATAAATATGAAAGCACTATTTAAAGATTTATACCGTCAGTACCTTGAAAAAGGAGTTTCTCCTACAGACTTCGGGCAGTTCAAGGAAGAACTCAATCACATTCCGGATGAGGAACTCTGGAATGTCATGATAGATATGGAAAAGGATGCTACGACGGAAATCGGGATGCCTCCCATGATGAAAAAACAGATACGAAAAGAAATGCATCAGATTATCTGGAGACGGCGTTGGATACAGATTACCAAATATGCTGCTGTAATCGCCCTGCTTGTGACTTCTTCTCTCGGCGTTTATTCTTTATTGAATACCCCGGAAACACAACAAATGATAACTGCCAATGTAAAATCGGGCAGTAAATCGGAAATCATATTGCCAGATGGAACAAAAGTGCAACTGAATGGTGCCACCACTATCACGTACGATGTAAACAGCTCCAAACAACGATTAGTACAACTGTCGGGAGAAGCCTTTTTTGATGTGGCAAAGAATCCCGACTGTCCTTTCAGAGTGATAGCCAACGGCCTGCAAATCGAGGTAGTAGGAACTAGTTTCAATGTAAATACTTATAAAAAAGGCGTTGTTGAAACATCCCTGCTCACCGGACAGATTAAAATATCAGGCAGCTCCTTTCCACAAGAGTATATTCTTACTCCCGGCGAGAAAGCGACCTACTCCAGTATCAACAATGCACTCAAAATAACCCAAGCTGACGTTCATGTGGAAACCGGCTGGTGCGACGACTATTTGATATTCGACTCCGAACCTTTGATAGATGTCATTGAGGAGATAGAGAGATGGTATGGAGTAGAGATCGAGCTAAGATGCCCCCAAATCGGACAGGATTTATTATCCGGCTCTTTCCGCCACGAAAACATACAGAATGTGATTCATTCATTGAGTCTGCAATATAAGTTCAAATACGAGATACATAAAGATAAAATCACTATTTATTAACCATTTGAAAGAAAGGAGCCTATGAAGAACAGTTAGTAATTATATAAAGAAACAACCAAAGAATCGCCCAATCCTTTGGTTGTATGTAAGTCGATAAAATTAATCCATTAAACATGAAAAATAGTATCAACTATGAATTACACAAAGTTAATTTTTTCCTTTAGAAAGAGGAGGCAGAATCTCCTTATTTTTAGAAACTTTACCATTTTACTTGTTGCGTTGGTTTTATTACCCGCAGGAGTATCGGCACAAAAAGGAAATGTGTCGGTAAACATCAATAATGGTACGGTGAAAACATTTATAAAGGAGATCGAGAAGCAAACCCGGTATACATTCGTTTATCGGAACAATGTCCTCAACGACCAGGCGAAAGTGAGCGTCAATTGTAAAAACAAGCCTCTCGACCAGGTCCTGTCGCAAGTGTTCACTCCTTTGAATGTTTCTTATTCGCTTAATAACAACACTATTGTATTAGTGAAAAAAGAATTACAGCAACAGAAAAAAAGCGAAAAGAAAACGATCAAAGGTACCGTAACAGACGGAAGAGGTGAGCCGATTATCGGAGCCAATGTCATACAGGAAGGTGGAATCGGAACAATTACAGATGTTGACGGAAACTTCACCGTTACGGCAGACCCATCTAAACCGCTGGATATATCCTATATCGGATACAAAAAGAAATCTGTCCGTATCGGTGCCTCACCAACAGTCAGGATAGCATTGGAAGAGGATGCACACGTCATGGATGAAGTAATCGTCATCGGATATGGTTCCAAAACCAAACGAGATGTCACGTCTTCCATTGGAACTTACAAACCGGGAGAAGTCAATGTCCGCCAAGTGCTAGGTGTCGACGAATTGTTACAGGGACGCGTATCCGGAGTGAATATTACGTCAGCATCCGGGGTGCCGGGAAGTAAAAACCGAGTGAGCATCCGTGGAATCGGTTCAATCACCGCAGGTAACGAACCGTTGTATGTAATCGACGGAGTACCAATCAACAATACGTCAGGAGATACCGGTGCTTGGGGTGCACAATCGATGAATGGTCTGAATGATTTCAATCCTTCCGATGTGGAATCTATACAGATTTTAAAAGATGCGGCTTCTGCTGCTATTTACGGCTCGCGTGCGACGAATGGCGTTATCTTGATAACAACCAAAAAGGGAAGCAAAGGACAGGCGAAAGTGAGTATTGACACGAATGTCAGTTTCTCCAATTTGACCAGAACAGACAAACTGGACATGGCCGACACTGATCTGTTTCTGGAGGTGCTGAATGAAGCTATCGACAACTATAACCTGCAAACCAACAGTACCCAGGCACGTATCGATAACCCTGCACCGGGAAAAGCGCAGACAAACTGGCTTGATCTGGTGCTCCGTACGGCTGTTACCTACACAACTACCGCGTCTGTGTCAGGTGGAACGGACAAAACGAACTATTATCTGTCCGCCAATTACAAACACAACGAAGGTGTGATTATCAATAACCTGCTTAAACGTTACAATCTGAAGGTTAATCTGGACACGGAAATCAAAAAGTGGCTCAAGGTAGGAACCTCCCTGAATTTAAGTTATTCGCGCAATAACCGTGTTCCTACCGGTTACAACATAGGAACCAGTGTTATCACCCGTGCCATCGAACAACGCCCTTGGGATTCTCCTTATCGTCCCGATGGGGAATATGCTGTCGGAGGACAGGAACTAGCCAACCATAACCCGATACAGGCACTTAACGAAGAAGATGTATATATCGACAACTATCGTGCCTTGGGGTCACTCTATATGCTGTTCAACATTACGAAAGACTTAAACTTCAAAACTACACTCGGAGAAGATTTCAACTATACGGAAGAGCATATTTATTACAGTGCTGACCACCCTTATGGCAATAAAGTGGGAAAACTGATTGACGGACGGAAATCCTATGCGAGTACGTTATGGGAAAATGTCCTCACTTATAAGCACTCTTTTTTAGAAGATTTCTCTCTGGACGTGATGTTGGGACACTCCATACAAAAAGACGTAACTTCTTCGGCCGCCCAAACGGGTATTGGATTCCCCTCTCCTTCTTTTGATGTCAACTCTGTTGCCGCCGAGTTTTCAGATGTAAGTACAGGGCTTTCCTCATTCTTGTTACAGTCATTCTTCGGCCGTTTAAGTCTGAACTACAAGAACCGCTATTTACTAACAGGAACAATGCGCGCTGATGGTTCTTCCAAATTTATATCCAACAATCGCTACGGATATTTTCCATCTGTCAGTGCGGGTTGGAATCTCGGAGAAGAATCTTGGTGGAAATTTCCACAAACCGATGTAAAGCTCCGCGCAAGCTGGGGTTGCACCGGAAATCAGGGAGGAATCGGTTCCTATGCCTATCAAGCATTAGCCGGTGGAGGGTACAACTATAATGGTGAGAATGGCTTAGGACTGACTACTGCAGGTAACCGCGACCTTAAATGGGAAAAAGCCCAACAAGGTGACATCGGAGTGGATCTTTCTTTTTTCAGAGGTGCAATCACATTCACAGCAGATGCATTCATCAAAGATACCAAGGATTTACTTTACCAGAAACCGACTCCCGCTACGTCAGGTTATACTAGTCAGGTATGCAATATCGGATCAATGCGTAATAAAGGACTTGAATTTACACTGGGAGCCAACCTTGGCAAAGGCTCGTTCTCATGGCATTCGGATTTCAACATCTCCTTTATCAGAAACAAACTGACCGCTCTTCTCGATAATAACGAGATATTGACAACTAGTTCTATGCATGCCCTCAAAGTCGGCGAACCGATAGGTTCTTTTTATATGATTAAATGGAAAGGTATCTATCAATCGGATGATGAGATTCCCGCCAAGATTTACGACCAGGGAGTAAGAGCAGGCGACTGTATTTACGAAGATGTAGATGGTAATGATGTCATAGACGAAAACGACAAGCAGTTTGTCGGCTCCGCTAATCCGAAATTCACCGGTGGTTTCAATAATACATTCAAGTACAAAGGTTTTGATTTGAGCATGTTCTTTACATTCTCATCTGGCAACAAACTTTATGAACTGTGGACCGGAGGTTTACGAATGGGCAACGGTACATGGCCAATCCTGAAATCGTCAGCAGAATCCCGTTGGACCGGCCCGGGTAGTACAAACAAGAATCCGCGTGCCATTTACGGTTATACATGGAACTCGACCAAATTTGTCAATACCCGAATGTTACATGATGCATCTTATATCCGCTGCCGTACAGCTTCAATCGGATATACTCTCCCAAAGAGTTGGATTAACCGGCTACATATTGATAATCTCCGCATATATTTCCAGGCAGATAACCTCTTCGTCCTGACGAAGTGGCCGTATCTGGACCCGGAAGTAAATGTAAGCCTCTCTGCAACCAACATGGGATATGATTATCTCTATCCGTCCCAACCACGTACGTTTACAATAGGTGTCAATCTTAAATTCTAACAGATATGAAGAATTTTATTATATCGTTATTAACAGTATTATTGGTATTTGCCACTAGTTGCAACGAAATGGACCAATATCCGCATAATGCAGTATCCAGCGACAACCTCACAGAAGAGGATGCTCAATTACTGCTTACCGGGCTTTACTTTTATATACAGAACAAGCCGACAGTCAACGGCTATCTCACACAAGACATTGTCGGCGGAGATCTCGTTCGTGGCGGGGCCACAGGATTGAAAGACCCCGTATTGCTAGTGAAAGACCTTGTCACCCCTGAAAGCGGCTTCGTCAGTGGACCGTGGGATGGATTTTATACGGCTCTCTACCAAGTGAATTCACTGATTGTCGCACTTGACAAATTAGCAGCCAGCCAGTCACGAAACGAGATATTGGGAGTAGCCAGCTTCTTTCGTGGTCTGATTTACTATCACTTGGTTAGCCGCTATGGAGAGGTACCCATTCTCGAAGTTCCTTTTTCGGGCGATATCGCAGCATCTACAGAAGAAGAAGGATGGAGCTTTGTAGAAAAGAATTTTCAGGTGGCAATAGATTACGCTCCAACTTTCTCCGACAAGTATTACGTCTCCAAACAGGCTGCAAAGGCTTTAATGGCAAGAACCAAACTTGCACAAGGCAAACTGACTGAGGCTGCCAAACTTGCCGAAGAAGTGATAGGTGATGCCAATTTCTCACTTGCCGACTTCGACCAGATCTTCCGTGGAAAAGCAAATCGCGAAGAGATATTCTCGTTTGTAAATCTGCTCAATGAATCGAGCGTAAACTTAAGTGCTTCCCTCTATTCACGCGCTTCCGCCAATGGAGGTAGTTATACGTATGCACCGACTACGAAAGTGATGAATATGTTTGAACCGGACGACAAACGCACTGCCATATCCATCGACATGCAGGAAACAAATGAGGTCATAAATAAATATCCCGGCGGAGAGGTTACCACTGATCCGATCATTATTACCCGTCTGGGAGAGATGTATCTGATTAGTGCCGAAGCACAAGGGCTTTCCAAGGGACTGCCCCGTCTGAATGAACTTCGGAACTTCCGCGGTCTTCCCTCTGTACATCCCGCTACGGAAGAAGACTTCATAGATGCAATTCTGAATGAAAGACATACGGAATTACTAGCAGAAGGGTTCCGCTGGTTCGACCTTGTCCGCCTCAACCGGTTGGAAAGTGATCTCGGCTTTGAACGTAAGTACAACAGATTACCTATTCCTGCGAAAGAGAGGTCTCTCAATAAACTTTTAAATCAAAATTCATATTGGGCTAACTAAAACGATGAAAATGATGAACTTATTAAAATACATGCAGATTCTGTCATTTGTATTACCACTGGCTTTCTTAAGCTGTTCGAACGATACAATTGAAGACGTACACTTTATCCCGCAGACAAAAATCGGTCAGAAACTATTAGCAGGCAGTGAAACAGTGGCACGCATATATACTGATACCAGCTTTGTTGTCGCATTGGGAGTTACGGAAACAGATGTCCATTTCCAGAAAGCAGACAGTCGCTCCACGCATATATTTATAATCGATATTGATTTGAATGAACCGGGAGTTTCATTAGAAGTAGGTATGCCGTATGATGCCGATGTACGCAATAACTTTCAGCGACAGACATTGACGGAGATGGCAGATTATGCCGACCGTCCGTGGCACCGGGTAGCCGCCATGATTAATGCTGATTTTTGGGATGTCAGCACAATGGATATCAGAGGCCCCATTCACCGTAACGGAGTGATCTTAAAAAACTCATTCATTTTTAAGGAGTCACTTCCTCAACAAGCTTTAAGTTTTATCGCGTTGACAAAAGATAATAAGATGGTTATTGCCGATTCTGTGGAATATCGGGGTATGCAATACAACCTCAAAGAAGTGACCGGAAGCGGAGTTATCGTGCTGCGCGACGGGGAAATATCCGGTGCAACTTATCCGGGTATCGACCCGCGTACCTGTCTTGGATATTCGGATGACGGTCATGTCTACTTCATGGTGGTTGACGGACGTGTGGAATTCTACTCTTACGGACTCACTTATCCGGAAATGGGTTCGATAATGAAAGCATTGGGATGCTCGTGGGCTGTGAACCTGGATGGTGGCGGTTCTACCCAAATGCTTATACGACACCCGATAGCAGACATATTCCAAATACGGAACCGGCCTTCTGACGGACAGGAGCGACCTGTTGTGAATGCATGGATGGTAACAGTCAATGAACCTTAAAACTCTGAAAGTATGAAGAACTCAATATTTATTTTATCAATCCTATTTTGCTGTAACTTGTTCTGTGGATGCTCGGAATCGGACTCTTCTGATTCCCGGCAGCTTCCTCCAAAGCTCATTTCCATTATTCCGAAAGCAGGATCAACAGGAGGTACCGCTATTATTTCAGGAGTTTATTTCTCTGAAACAATCACTGATAACGAGGTGTTTATCAACGGAGTGAGGGCGGAGATTACTGATGCAACCCAAAATCGTTTAGTAATTACGCTTCCCGATAATCCGGAAGGTACTTACTCAATTAAAGTAAGTGTAAAAGGGGAAACTGTAGAAGGACTCAAATTTACTTATGCAACCCCTCAAGCCCCACCAGAACTGACGGTATTGCAGGTGATGCCTTCTTCCGCCTATGCAGGAGATTTGGTAACACTGATCGGCCAGTGTTTCAGTACAGTTGTATCAGAAAACCAGGTGACAATCAATGGAGCAGTTGCCGAAGTTAAAGAAGCAACTTCAAGTCAACTCAAAATTATTATTCCCGACACCGAGGAAGGCAGCTATCCTATCCGGGTGAAAGTAGGTACCAAAGAAGCCGAAAGTCCCCTGTTTACTTATCTCCATACAGTAACATTGACAACCTCTTCTTTAGCTCCTGCACGTGGAAAAGCCGGAGAGGAAATAGTGATTTCAGGAGAGGGATTCGGTATGACAATTGAAGAGAATATCGTATCCATAAATGGAAAACCGGCAACTGTAAAGGCAGTAACCGCAACAACACTTTCTATTATTATCCCGGAGAATCCTTCCGGTACGTATTCCGTCAAAGTCACCGTAGCAGATAAAACAGTAGAGAATCTAAGTTTCACTTACGAAGATTTGTCTTACACTGTTGAAACCGTAGCGGGCAACTCGGCAACTACCTCCACTGACGGTAAAGGAACAGCTGCTTCTTTCAAATTCCCGCAAGGACTGGCTCTTGCGCCCAATGGTGATATTTGGATTGCAGAAAGAGGAAACAACACCATCAGAAAAATGGATCAGGAATATAATGTGTCAACTGTTGCCAAAAGCGGTACCGTTACATTTAATGCTCCCTGGCAAGGCGGGTTTGATCCCTCGGGCATCTATTATGTAGCCAATAAAGCATTGAATAACATCATTAAGGTTACGCAAGACGGAACTTGTTCTGTATTCTCTGCTGAAACAACCTTTAAAAGTCCAATGAGCATCACATTTGACGCAAACGGGAATATGTATATAGCCGACCGGGATAACAAGGCCGTGAAGAAGATAACGTCCGGTGGAGCTGTGACCAACTACGATATGTCTTCACTCAAAGCCGGGCCTAATTGCATGGCAGTAGATAAGAAGGGAAGAATTTTTGTAGGTACCGGCGGTACTTATCAGTTACATATGTTTGATACGGACGGTACACTAAAAACGATATTTGGAACCGGGGTAGTACCCACTGTCGCCACTTATTCCGACGGTGAACAGAATGATTTATCCAAGGCAACCATGGGGGCAACATTCGGTATCGCATTTGGACCGGATGAGATACTTTACATCACCGATTATACAATGCATACCATACGTACACTAACTCCGGATGCAGAAGGCGACTATACGAAAGGAACATTGAAAACAATAGCTGGTATTCCGGGGACAAAAGGTAAAATAGATGGTTCCGCCCTGACTGCTACTTTCAATTGCCCTGCCAGCGTGCTGGTTTCGGACAAAGTATATATCGCTGATGAACAAAACCATTTGATTCGTTCCATAACTGTAAATAAATAAAGAACTATGAGAAAGATATACATACTACTGCTCGCGTATTCACTCTTATCATTATTTGCAGCCTGCAATGATAATGATTACAAAGCGTCAGTGACAGAACTTAGGCTGGTACTTGTGAAACCCACCAATGTTTATTCCGGTGAAATAGCTACAATATTGGGACGTAATTTCAGTACGGTACCGGAAGAAAATGCTGTTTTCATCAATGACCAACAGGCAACCGTTATAGAAGCCTTCAAAGACGAATTAAAAATAATATTGCCTGAAATGGCTCCGGGAAAGTATTCCATCCGTGTCAAATCTCCCTCTGGTGAATTGACAGGTCTTGAACTCAATTATCTGAAAACACCGGATCAGGAATATATCGTTCAAACAATTGTCGGTCAGAAGGGGGTGTTTGAAATGACTGATGGAGTAGGCACTGAAGCTACAACCAAACTCCCCACAGGCATTGCTTTTGCCCCGGATGGCAGTTTATGGTTTACAGAACGTGGATACAACTATATACGACGTATCTCTCCGGACTTCCTGGTCACTTCGCTCCTCGATGTAGCAGTAGATGGTAGCAGCGCTATCTGGCAAGGTGGATTTGATTCGAAAGGGAACTATTATTTCATCGACAAGGGAAAAGGTATGTTACGGAAAATAGAAACTAACAGTATGACCGTTTCAACTATAGCATCCGGTATGAAAAGTCCGATGAATGTAGCTTTTGATGATGAAGACAACATATATGTATCGGCACGTGATAATAAGGCGGTTTATAAATTCACACCTTCAGGTGCGAAAACTACTTTTGCCACTCTTAACGTATCACCCAACTACATTGTATTCGACAAAAACAAGAACATGATTGTCGGTACCTCCAATGGATATGTGTTGATTCAAATCAGCCCGGATGGCACACAAAAGACGATCGCAGGAGATGGGGTAAAAGGACAAGAGTATTATGATGGAGCCCCCGGCAATCCGCTTAGTGCAAAAGTGGGGGCTACTTTCGGAGTGGCTGCCGGTTCAGACGGATGCCTGTATCTCTCGGATAATACATACAACTGTATCCGCAAACTGACTCCTGATGCAAGTGGCGACTACTCAAAAGGTACGTTAGAAACCATTGCAGGTTCTGGAAAATCTGGTTTTTCTGACGGGAAAGGACTAAAGGCTACCTTCAACCAACCGTATGAGATTATAATTACAAAAGACTGCAAAACAATGTATGTAGCAGGCGCCGTTAATTATCTGATCCGACGTATTACCGTCAAATAAATAAATGCCCGGGGCACTACCCCGGGCTACTTTCATCATCATTAATGAATCTTACTAAGTCATGACTAAAAAACTTTTTTCCTTATTACTCATCCTATTAACCGCATTCTCCATCAGTGCACAAACAAGGACCGATAAATTGTTGAAGAATCTACATGATAATAAATCGAAATATATCTTTGTTATCGCTCATAGAGGAGACTGGCGTAATGCACCAGAAAACTCTCTGCAAAGTATCGAAAAAGCAATTGCCATGAAAGTCGACATGGTAGAACTTGATATACAGCCTACTAAAGACGGCAACTTTATTTGTATGCACGATGAAACTCTTGACCGTACTTCTACAGGAAAGGGAACAATAAAAAATTATACGACTGAAGAACTGAAAAAATTCGTCCTACGCAGTGGCAACGGAATCAAGACCCGCCAACCAATTCCCACCCTAAAGGAGGTATTAAATGTCTGCAAAGACCGTATCCTTGTCAATATAGACAAAGGAGGGACTTACATTAAAGAAATTATGCCTATTATCAAGGAATGTGGAATGGAAAAACAAGTCATTATCAAGGGATACTATCCTGTGGAGAAAGTGAAAAAAGAATATGGTTCCAGTGAAAGTATACTTTATATGCCTATTGTTAATTTATGGGATAAAGAAGCGGTTGCTACCATACAAACTTTTATCAAAGATTTCACTCCAATCGCTTACGAACTATGCTTCAAAGATGATACTACCCCGAGCCTAAGAATAATAGATGAGATCATTAAATCAGGCAGCCGGATATGGATGAATACTTTATGGGATAGCCTATGTGGTGGACATGATGATGAGAATGCACTATTGGAAGGTAAAGATAGACATTGGGGTTGGATGTTAAAACATAAAGCTACAATGATACAAACAGACCGTCCACAGGAACTTATTCATTATCTGGAAGAAAAGGGATTGAGAAATCTGCAATAACTCTCTTTACAAGTTATTAAAAACATCTTATTAAGAAAGTAACAAACTACTTATTTTCAGGAACAACTTAACACATTTGCAAAAGAAAAAGGCCAATTCACCCCCATGAATTGACCTTTATTTTTTCCATCTGTCTCTGTTATAATCTTTCATTCCTGTTATTCAGCCTTGAATTTGATCTTCAGAATCTTACTGATAGCCGGTTTATATTTCTTCAACATTCGGTCGAATCCCAAGTCATTCGGATGGGTCCCGTCTACAGTTCCCTCATGGTCTGTTCCCAAGAATTGGTCTTCTTTTATGAAATACAGGTTCTTGACATTTTTCTTTCGCAAAACTTCTACCTGTTCAGCGATGGCTTCGTTCTGCCGTTTCACATTCTCGCGAGCTTTCTGGTTGAAATTACCTGTTTCACGTATCAATGTCTGTATTACAATAATAGGCGTATCCGGATGCTTCTGACGCAACGTCATTACAAAATCAACAGTCCGGTCGGTTATCTCTTTGGGAGAAGGATTAGGAATACAATCGAGAATGAAAGCATCCGCATCAATATCCGCCAACATCTCGGCAACTTCCTTCTCCATCTTGCCGTTTCCGCTCAATCCTAAATTGATAAAATTATATCCGCTACTACGGGACAAACGAGCCGGATAAGCCATACCAGGACGACTGGCAGATGCTCCCTGCAAAATACTGGACCCGTATACCACTATCTTTTCTTTGAACGGATTTTCTCCTTTACGTATGTGTGCATCAGAAGAAACGCCTATTTCCAGACTTTTCAGTTCATCATATAAAGGCAGATACAGCAGGCATTCTTTCTCTTCCGTACCCATATTATCAACAAGCACCTTTTCCGTAGTCACACCACCCGGTATCCCTACTCCGGCAAATTGCCATTTTCCATCCCGTTTGATATATAAATCCAGACCTTTCTGAGCAACTCTGGTCAGATTGGGTAACTGGTAATTATCAGGAACCGTCCATTTGGCTTTTATGACGGGGCTATTCGTTGTAAAAGAGATAGCCAGACCGGCAGAGTTTGTGAATAGTTTCTTCACTGTGGGAGGCATTGTAGAATACTTGGCTGTATCTACCCGATGGAAGTATTCGCCTTCGGTAGTTGCTTTGCCTACCAGTAAAAGCTCTTGAGCCGGCACATAGGTAATGTTATCCTTTTGTTGTCCGGAGGCTGTGAAGGGAAGCACCATCAGCCCCAAGCAAACCCAGACATTTCGTATTAAGTTTTTCATAATCAATTTTATATTAAATTTCTTTCGCTACCATCCAGCGCTCTACATTTCGTTTCTCTGCGCTAAACTCTACACCAACTTTTATCACTTGTTGATCCTCTGCCGTATAAGGAAAAGCATAACCTTTTTCTTCAATCTGCTCCATGGCCTGCTCAACAGTCCCATTCAGCTTGAATTCGAAAATATAGATGAACTTTGGGGTTCGTACAACCGCATCTGCACGTCCCCGTGAGCTATGTACTTCTGCCTGTGTGAATTGTCCCATCAGTTTGAATATTAAATAAATGATGACTTGATAATGACGCTCAGTCTGGTCATTCAACTCGTAAGGAAAATCTGCAAAGAAAGCTTCAAAGCGGTGCATGAAAGCATCAACATTGCCTGTACGCAGTTCTTGAACAAACTTACCTATATAAAAGCTTTGTTCTTCATCCGTGACTGCCGTATAAAATGGGAGTAAGAAGTTAAGAAAGCCATAACGTACTTCGTCGTTAGGAAAGCCTAAGCGATAAAGTCTAAATTCTCTATCATAGTCTTCTATGGTTAAATAACCACTCTGATAAATCAACGGAATAGGATTTTTCCTATCCGCACGATATTCAGTGAAAGCGGAAGCAGCTGTCTCTATACCATCCATCAGCAAGCGAAGATCATAATCGCTCTCTTTCAATAACTCCACAAGGAAAGTAGGAGTTCCGGTCTGAAACCAGTAATTACCGAACTCTTTACTGAAAAATGCATTCAGAACACTGAATGGATTGAACACTCCTTCTCCATTAGGATGAAAATGATAACCGTCATACTGCCGGGTCATTGTTTCTACAACTTCTTTCGTATTGATGTCATTTGCTTGCGATAAAGCTGCAATCTCCGGTTCAAAATTAGCAAGAAGTTCTTCGCGGGTGATTCCACAAAGAGTAGAGAAGTCATAATTCAGACTGATGTCATTCAATTGGTTCAAATCACTAAACACACTTACTTGCGAGAATTTGGTGACACCTGTCAGAAAAGCAAAACGAAGATAGCGGTCTGCACTCTTCAACACACCGTAAAAAGCTTTCAAAGTAGAACGGTAAGAATCGAGAAGCGGTTCATTCTGAATAGCCTGTAGTAAGGGCTTATCATACTCATCCACCAGGACTACAACACCCCTGCCTACTTGTTCGGAGGCACGACGAATGACACCCAAGAAACGGGAAGACAAAGTGGTTTCATCTTCTCCCCTGCCATATATAGCTTCCCATTGAGTTAGCTGGTTACTTAAAATAGCATCCAATCTGTCCGGTGAATCATATTTCTCGGCATTCAAATCCAGATGCAGTACGGGATATTCTTCCCACTTCTTTTCTAATTGTTCCACGGCAAGTCCTGTGAAAAGGTCACGCCGTCCCTTGAAATAGGCTTCAAACGTAGAAATTAACAAACTCTTTCCGAATCGGCGCGGACGGCTTAAAAAAAAAGGTTTACCGATGTTTGCTATAGTCCACATCAATGCGGTCTTATCCACATACAAGTATCCGTCATTGCGGATATCTTCGAAAGTCTGAATCCCGATAGGGAGTTTTCTGCCCGTCACCAACATACAATTTCTACTATTAGATTGTTATCACATACGTATCTGCTACAAAAATACGAATTCTGGCAATGAAAGCAAATCTGTCAATCAATTATTTGTAAATCAACGTAGATAAGTATTCCTCTGCAAACATCTCATTGGCAACTTCCAACAACATCTCTGCTGTTAGCTCTTCTATACGCTTAAAAACAAGCTCGGATGATTCATACTTATGATAATGCAGGAATGTTTTCGCCATCCCTAACGCATTATTCTCAAAGTTATCGGACGCTACTCCGATTTGTCCGATCAACTGCTTCTTCGCTGCTGCCAACTGGGAGGAAGTCATCTTCGTATCGCGCATCCGCTTTAGTTCCTTATAGGTCAATTTCAGGCAAGTATCCATGTCATCCACATCCGTCCCGAAATAAATACAGAAAGCTCCCGTATCCGTATAGGAAGTCAGATTGGATTCGACATTATAGACCAATCCTCTGCGTTCGCGAAGGGACACATTCAGTTTACTATTCATTCCGGGACCTCCAAGGACATTATTCAGCAGATAGAGTGCAGTACGTTTGTCATCATACGCATTATAGCCACGGCTACCAATCATGACATGCGCCTGATGTGTATCTCTGGCCACTGTCAAATGTTCCGGCACATACAGAGGCGGAGGTGTACGGCGATTCTCTACCTTCACATCAGGAATATCCAACAGGTATTTTTCTACCAGACGGATGATTCTCTTGAACTCGTATTGCCCCTGAACAAAAAACACCATATTTCCCGGTTGGTAAAAACGGCGGGTAAACGATAGAACATCTTCCGTGCGAAAACTCCGCAGAAGTTCCGGTTTACCAAGAATGTTTCTTCCCAATGGATGATTGCGGAAGATCATGTCTTCAAAATCGTCAAATATCAGTTCCGACGGAGTATCTTCATACGACTGGATTTCATCGATAATGACCTCCGTTTCTTTTTCTATCTCATGCTGCGGAAAGGTTGAATGAAATACAATATCCCCCAACAACTCAAGCGCACGTTCCAGATGTTCTTTCAGGAAAGCGGCATAGACAACAGTTTCTTCCTTATTTGTGTAAGCATTCAGGTCACCACCTACATTCTCCATCCGGTTGAGGATATGCCAGGCTTTCCGCTTCTCCGTTCCCTTAAAAATCAGATGTTCTACAAAATGGGCCATTCCCTGCTCATTCTCCGCCTCATCACGGGTTCCGGCATCAATCGCAAAACCACAATAAGCTACTTTTGAGAGGGTTGGTTCATGGATAATACGCAGGCCATTTGGCAATGTATATTCGTTACCTTGCATCGTTTTATACTTCCTTATTGAATTAATGCCACAAAAATACAATAAAACTTATTGCTGTTTATAGAAAATTGCAGATATTTGTGGACTATAACAGCAACAACGTATATGGAAAAGATAGGAATATTCTGTTCCGCCTCCGATAACATTGACAAAATGTACTTCGAAAGCGCCAGCCAAATAGGCAAATGGATGGGGCAGACAGGCAAAACCTTGATATATGGAGGAGCCAGCCTCGGATTAATGGAATGCATAGCCCGTGCCGTGAGAGAAAATGGCGGTAAGGTCATTGGAGTAGTTCCTGCCAAACTGGAAGAGAACGGCAAGGTAAGCACTTTGTTAGATGAAGAAATTCATACCCGTAACTTGAGTGACCGCAAAGATATCATAACGGAGAAATCAGAGGTATTAGTTGCACTCCCCGGAGGCGTCGGTACTCTTGATGAGATTTTCCATGTAATAGCCGCTGCCTCTATCGGATATCACCAAAAGAAGGTCATTTTCTACAATGAACATGGTTCTTATGACGAGCTATTAAAAGCGCTCCACACCCTAGAGGACAAAGGTTTTGCACGACAGCCTTTCTCAACCTATTACGAAGTAGCAAACACATTAAATGAATTAAAAGAAAAAATAAACTGATCCTATATGATAGACTCCATCAAACAACTTTTGCAACAGGAAGCACAAGCTGTGCTCAACATCCCCGTAACAGACGCTTATGAAAAAGCGGTGAAACTGATTGTAGAACAAATACATCAGAAAAAGGGAAAACTGGTAACTTCCGGTATGGGAAAAGCCGGGCAGATTGCTATGAACATTGCTACGACTTTCTGTTCCACCGGTATTCCATCCGTCTTTCTGCATCCCAGCGAGGCGCAACACGGGGATTTGGGTATCTTACAAAAAAACGATCTACTCCTGCTGATCTCTAACTCTGGCAAGACACGTGAGATTGTGGAATTAACCCGCCTGGCCCATAATCTGGACCCGGATCTGAAGTTTATCGTTATCACCGGAAATCCGGATAGTCCGCTGGCAAAAGAATCGGATGTCTGTCTAAGTACCGGCAAGCCTGCAGAAGTCTGTGTGTTAGGAATGACTCCTACTACATCCACTACTGCCATGACAGTGATCGGAGATATATTGGTAGTACAAACCATGAAGGAAACTGGATTTACTATCGCTGAATATTCAAAACGTCACCACGGCGGTTATCTGGGAGAAAAATCAAGATCACTATGCGAAAAGTAATCGGTATCGGAGAGACCATCCTCGATATCATCTTTCGAGGTGACCAGCCTTCTGCCGCCGTACCGGGAGGTTCTGTATTCAACGGTATTGTCTCATTGGGACGAATGGGAATAAACGTCGGCTTCATCAGTGAAACCGGAAATGATCGTGTAGGCAATATTATCCTGCAGTTCATGCGTGAGAATCATATCCCAACGGACCATGTGAATGTATTCCCGGATGGAAAATCACCCATATCTTTAGCCTTCCTGAACGAGCAGAGTGATGCCGAATATATCTTCTACAAAGACTACCCGAAGCAACGTCTGGATGTTCTGTTTCCGAAACTAGAGGAAGACGACATTGTCATGGTGGGTTCTTATTACGCAC
Source organism: Bacteroides sp. OM05-10AA (assembly GCF_003439055.1). Taxonomy (NCBI): domain Bacteria; kingdom Pseudomonadati; phylum Bacteroidota; class Bacteroidia; order Bacteroidales; family Bacteroidaceae; genus Bacteroides; species Bacteroides sp. OM05-10AA. Next base: position 52,472 of record NZ_QSUR01000017.1, on the reverse strand, counting down.
TGAATCCGGTTCTAAGGGAGAAGATTCTCGAATTACTAGATCAGGCACGTGAAAAGAAAGCCATTATCTATTATGACCCGAATTTCCGTTCTTCACACAAGAACGAGGCCATGAAGCTGGCTCCGATCATTATTGAAAATCTGGAATATGCAGACATTGTACGCGGTTCTTTAGAGGATTTTCTATATATGTATAATATGCAGGATATAGACAAGATTTACAAGGATAAAATCAAATTCTACTGTCCCCGGTTCATCTGTACTGCAGGTGCGGAAAAGGTAGCGTTACGCACTAATCTGGTCAATAAAGATTATCCGATAGAACCATTACAAGCAGTCAGTACCATTGGAGCTGGTGATAACTTCAATGCAGGGCTGATCTACGGATTACTCAAATACGATGTCCGATACCGCGATCTAAATAACTTGAATGAAGAAATCTGGGATAAAATAATCCAATGCGGAAAAGACTTCGCAGCTGAAGTTTGCCGAAGTTTCAGCAATTCGGTTTCGGTGGAGTTTGCACAAAAATACAAGTGATATTACAAATAAGGATTTGGATATAAGTAATTCATCCAGCGAAATCCCTATTTTCATAAAATCCATATTAAGTTAATCTGTCAACCTTAACTTAATATGGATTTCCTTATCTTTGCAAACAACCATATTCAATAAGCAATCTTACTTAATATATGAAAAGATTTATTTTACCTCTATTGATAATCTTTATCTTCATCAGTTTACCAGCAAAAGCAAACGATGAAGTAAAAACATTGTTAAAAGTATTAGATAAATCTCTACAAAACAAAGCTAGTTATACCCAACAAAAGCAAAGACAGATAGACAGCCTGAAAATAATATTAAGGCAATCCAGGGATATTCGAAAGAAAGTTGGGACAGCACAGTCTCTTTGTTTTGAGTATTCATCTTTCCAAAAAGATTCCGCTTTAGCCTATGCCATCCACATGAACAGGTTCGCTCAAGAAAGTAATGACAAAGAACTTTTAATTGAAGCTAAACTGGATTATTCAAGAATATTATCTTCGATGGGCTTTTTCAAAGAAGCTCTGGCGATTACCAATTCGATGCAACAAGAGCAACTATCTCCTAGACTCAAAGCCGAATATTTTCTTGGACAAGTCACGATCTACAATCACCAGAAAGCTTTTGCTTCCAACGAGGACGATTCACAAGAAAATGATCTGATAGCACAAATCTATCGCGATTCGCTGCTCCAATGCAAAGAAATCCCAACGAATGTGCGAGCTTTTATGACTGCACCCACTCTTCTTTTCCATAAAAAGTATGATGATGCTATTCATATACTGGACAGCACTTATCAAAGTTATACACCCTATTCAAGAAATGCCGGAATCATAGCATATTCTCTGGCATCTGCCTATCAAGGTAAAAATGATCGTGAGAATACGATTAAGTATTTCGCAATATCCGCCATTTCTGATGTATTAAATGGAGCTAGAGAAAACCTCTCTTTAAAAATATTAGCCAAGCTGATCTTTGAGAGTGGGGACATAGACCGGGCATCTAAATATATGAAAAATGCAATGGAGGACGCTATCCTATGTAATGCGAGAATTAACACCATCGAAGCCTCAGATATGTATCTTTTCATAGATAAGGCATTTCAAGAAAAGGAGAAACATAAATTTATCATCATAACGGCATTGCTCATTGCATTATGCATTGTCTGCATTCTGCTATTCATCCTGTCCGTACAACTGAAAAAACAAAAAGGTAAAGTGGAACAAGCTAATGAGAGTTTGTCGTATCATCTTTACGAAATACAACAAATGAACTCAATATTGGCAGATAACAATAAAATCAAAGAAGAATATGTAGGGCTGTATATGGAACAATATACCAGTTACATCAGTAAAATTGCCAATTTTAAGAAAAGAGCACTCAAAATAGCCAAAAGTGAAGATATAAAGAAAGTAACCTCTTTCCTCCACTCCTCTCTCAATACAGAAGAAGATCTGGCTGAATTTTATAATAACTTCGACAAAGCAATCCTGAATCTCTTTCCGAATTTCGTCGAAGATTTTAACGCATTACTTTTACCGGAAAATGCAATCATTCCAGGACCCGGCAAACTCTTAACACCCGAATTACGGATCTTCGCACTTATCCGACTGGGAATTACAGACAGTGTGAAAATAGCTCATTTCTTACAGTATTCATTATCGACCATCTATAATTACCGCTCAAAAATGCGGATCAAAGCAAATGGAGACCGGAATGAATTTGAAGAAAAAGTAGCTCGAATCGGACAACAAATCCGGGAATAACAGTGTATTAATCATACAGCATCATTTACATTTATCAGAGACTCTCCGATCAAAGATTCTCTGATTATCAACAACATACCCCAAACAATCATTTACAATCTGCTCACTCCCCATTTAAAAAGTAACCGAAATAAGGTATTTTTGTAGAGTCACAATAAAACCTGCGAACTCATTCAAATTAGTATTTATATAAACACCACTTAAATAAAAAATTATGAACGGCCTATTACTTAATGTTATTTGTGCTTTCACCATTGCAAACGCAAATCCTAACATAGAAAAAGCACAGCAAACTTTGGATGCTCTTTACCAAAACTATGCAGCACCCAACACTTGTCTGTTACGTGAGAATTATCCTTTTGACCAAGACAATAAGGCAACTTACCTGGCATCAGAAGAACAAGCAAAAAGACGCAATGAATATTCCTACCTTTGGCCGTATTCGGGCACGTTCTCTGCGGTAAATGCACTACTGGAGAGCACTGAAAATAAGAAGTATAAAAAACTTTTGGAAAACAAAGTACTACCCGGATTAGAAGAGTATTTCGACACACGAAGGGAACCATTCGCTTACTCATCTTATATCAGCAGTCAACCTCTCTCCGATCGTTTTTATGATGATAACGTCTGGTTAGGTATTGATTTTACCGATTCTTATCGAATGACAGGAAAACAAGCTCATCTGGAGAAAGCTAAACTAATATGGAAGTTTATCCTTAGTGGTAAAGATGACGTACTCGGGGGAGGAATCTACTGGTGCGAACAAAAGAAGGAATCTAAAAATACTTGTTCTAATGCACCGGGAGCCGTATTCGCTCTCAAACTATTTCAGGCTACTCAAGATGATGCCTATTTAAAAGAAGGAAAAGAGTTATACGAATGGACTAAAAAGCACCTGGAAGATTCAAAAGATCATCTATACTTTGACAACATCTCACTTAACAAGAAAATCGGTCGTGCCAAATTTGCCTATAACAGTGGACAAATGATGCAGGCAGCTGCCCTACTCTATCAAATTACCAAACAGAAAAGTTATCTGGAAGATGCACAAAATATAGCAGAAGCGTGTCACAAGCACTTCTTCACTCAGTTCACCTCTCCAGACGGACAAACATTCCAATTACTGAAAAAAGGAAATATTTGGTTCACAGCCGTTATGCTTAGAGGCTTTATTGAACTTTATCAGATAGACCATAACAAGACTTATCTAACCGATTTCCAGAAAAGTCTTGATTACGCATGGCATCATGCCAGAGATGAACGGGGCTTGTTCCAGACAGATTGGAGCGGCACAGATAAAAACGAGAAAAAATGGCTCTTGACACAAGCTGCTTTCATAGAAATGTATGGAAGACTAGGCGGAATCGATTTGCAATAATCACTTTTAATAACCCTCTTAAAAACAATAGAGATATGAAGAAAAGAAATATCGGAATATGTATCATCACGACCACCCTATTAATGGGAGGTCCTGCCAAAGCTACAGAACTTATCCTGGCTAAGGATCATACCAATGTGGTCAATCAAGCAACTGAAATTGCCGCTTATAAAAGTAATCGTCCACCCGTAAACAAGCGGCTTTTTACATCAAAAGCCGTGGAAGCAGAAATCATCAGGGTGAAAAAGCTACTTACTAATCAAAAATTGGCATGGATGTTCGAGAATTGTTTTCCAAATACCCTTGAGACAACAGTTCATTACCGTACAACAGACGGTAAGCCTGATACTTTCGTCTACACAGGAGATATCCATGCCATGTGGTTGCGTGACTCCGGAGCACAGGTTTGGCCTTATATACAATTAGCGAATAAAGACCCGGAATTGAAGAAAATGCTCGAAGGAGTGATACGCAGACAATTTAAATGTATAAATATCGATCCATACGCCAATGCTTTCAATGACGGGGCTGTGGGAGGAGATTGGATGTCCGACCTGACCGATATGAAACCGGAACTGCACGAACGTAAATGGGAAATAGATTCTTTATGTTATCCATTACGTCTGGCCTATCAATATTGGAAAGAAACCGGTGATGCAAGCATCTTTGATAATGAATGGATACAGGCCATCGCCAACATACTGACAACTTTCAAGGAACAACAGCGCAAAGAGGGAGTGGGTCCCTATAAATTCCAGCGTAAGACAGAACGCGCACTCGACACATTAAACAATAACGGTCTAGGTGCTCCTGTAAATCCTGTCGGACTCATTGTTTCAGCCTTCCGTCCGTCTGACGATGCGACAACTTTACAGTTCCTCGTACCGTCTAATTTCTTCGCTGTTTCTTCTCTAAAGAAAGCTGCGGAAATTCTGAATGTTGTAAACAAAAACACCAGTCTGGCGAAACAGTGCACAGATTTGGCACAAGAAGTAGAAACCGCATTAAAAGAATATGCAACTTACAATCATCCTAAATATGGTACAATCTATGCTTTTGAAGTAGACGGATTCGGAAATCATCTCTTAATGGACGACGCCAACGTACCAAGCCTACTGGCAATGCCTTATCTGGGGGATGTAGACATTAACGATCCTATTTATCAAAACACACGTCGTTTTGTATGGAGCAAAGACAACCCCTACTTCTTCAAAGGAAAGGCAGGAGAAGGTATTGGAGGACCTCACATCGGTTATGATATGATATGGCCTATGAGTATCATGATGAAAGCATTCACCAGTCAGGACGACCAGGAAATTAAGTCTTGCATAAAAATGCTGATGGATACAGACGCAGGAACAGGATTCATGCACGAATCTTTCCATAAGGATGACCCTAAAAACTTCACACGCGCTTGGTTTGCATGGCAAAACACCTTATTTGGTGAGCTCATTTTAAAGTTGGTCAACGAAGGAAAAATAGATCTATTGAACAATATTCAATAAAGCAAACTTAGGTTACTTCTCATTCAGGGCGCTCTTCTATAACGAAGAAGCGCCCTTTTTTAACACGTAAATTACTATTAACTTTGGCTAATTATAGCAAAGGAATTACCACATCTTCGGGTAATTCTTATCTTTGCAGTATACGATTCAAGACAAAGAAACTATGTATAGAAACCTGTTAAGCTGGCTTACTGTTTTATTAGTGCTCCCATCATGTTCTGGCACATCACCTGCTATATCTGTGGTATGTGAAGAAAATAACGTAGGAAACTGTATTATCAAATGGGAAACAGCACCGATATTAAAAGGACAGGTAAAAGTATACACCTCTACTTCTCCTGAAGCTATTCCGGAAGATTCTCCCATTGCAATGGCAAACATTTCCAGTGGTAAAATGACAATCGTAACCAACGATCCATCTCAACGTTATTACTACATGATGGTATTTAATAACAAATACCGGGTTAAAGTGGCCACCCGCAACATTAACATCCCCGGCATACAGAATTTCCGCGATTTAGGAGGATACGAATCTGCCGGTACCGGAAAATCTCTTCGCTGGGGAATGATATACCGTTCCGCACAAATAGACAGTATTCCTCCCTGCTCACGCCGGGAACTCAAGAATATGGGCGTACGGACGATTATAGACTTACGTTCTGAAAATGAACGTCACAACTACCCGCAACTACATGACGACGAATTTAACATCATACATATCCCTATTCCTACTGGAAACATGGAAGAAATTCTGCAAGGAATTCAAGAGGAGAAGATAAAAAGTGACACCATTTATCGTTTGGTAGAACAAATGAACCGGGAATTAGTCATAAACTACCAAAAGGAATTCAAGAAGTTGTTCACTGCTCTTCTCGACCGTACCCATTATCCGGTTGTGATTCATTGTACATCCGGAAAAGGGCGTACAGGAGTCGTTTCCGCCTTATTGCTTGCCGCTCTTGGAGTCAACGAAGACATCATTATGGAAGATTATCGTTTGAGTAATGACTATTTTAATATTCCGAAAGCTTCTAAATATGCATATAAGCTATCGGTCAATTCGCAAGAAGCCATTACAACCATCTACTCTGCAAAAGAAGACTTCCTGAACGCTGCTAAAGAACAAATTGAGGCTGAATACGGGAGTGTACAGACCTATCTGAAAAAAGGAATCGGACTTTCTGCAGAAGAAATTGAACAGTTACGTAGCATCCTACTGGAATAAATCGCAAATCGTAACTAGTAATTCGTAATTATTCTCTATCTTTGCAGCCGAAATAAAAGATATACAGAGATTTAATGAAGACATTTGAAGAGCTTGGCGTTTCTCCGGAGATACGTAGAGCAATTGAAGAAATGGGATACGAGAATCCCATGCCGGTACAAGAAGAAGTGATTCCGTACCTTTTAGGAGAAAATAATGATGTAGTAGCTCTTGCACAGACAGGAACAGGTAAAACAGCCGCATTCGGTTTGCCCTTGCTCCAACAGATTGACGTAAAAAACAGAATTCCACAATCGCTTATCCTCTGCCCTACCCGTGAGCTTTGTCTCCAGATAGCAGGAGATTTGAATGACTATTCCAAATACATTGACGGACTAAAAGTATTACCTGTATATGGTGGTTCTTCCATTGACAGCCAGATACGCAGCCTCAAACGAGGGGTACACATCATTGTAGCTACTCCCGGACGCCTGCTGGACCTGATGGAGCGCAAAACCGTATCTCTATCTACCATCCACAATGTGGTAATGGATGAAGCGGACGAAATGCTTAATATGGGATTCACAGAAAGTATCAACGCCATTCTGGCTGATGTACCACAGGAACGCAACACTCTATTGTTCTCCGCAACAATGAGTCCGGAAATCGCACGCATTTCCAAAAATTACCTGCGCAATGCGAAAGAAATCACTATTGGCCGCAAGAATGAAAGTACTAACAACGTTAAACACGTTGTTTATACCGTGCAGGCTAAAGACAAATTTGAAGCTTTAAAGCGCATCGTCGATTACTACCCACAAATATACGGTATCATTTTCTGCCGTACCCGTAAGGAGACTCAAGAAATTGCAGACAAATTAATGCAAGAAGGCTACAATGCCGATTCTTTGCATGGTGAACTTTCTCAAGCACAACGGGATGCTGTTATGCAGAAATTCCGTATCCGCAACCTGCAACTGCTCGTTGCAACTGACGTGGCTGCCCGCGGACTTGATGTAGACGATCTGACACATGTTATCAATTACGGATTACCAGACGATACAGAAAGTTATACACATCGCAGCGGACGTACAGGACGTGCCGGAAAAACAGGTACTTCCATAGCCATCATCAACCTTCGCGAAAAAGGAAAGATGAGAGAAATCGAACGAATTATCAGCAAAAAATTCATTGTCGGAGAAATGCCAACAGCAGCAGGAATCTGTCAGAAGCAGCTGATTAAGGTTATTGATGATCTCGAAAAAGTAAAAGTAAACGAGGAAGAGATTGCTGACTTTATGCCGGAAATCTACCGTAAACTGGAATGGTTGAGCAAAGAGGACTTGATTAAACGAATGGTTTCTCATGAATTTAACCGTTTTGCCGAGTATTATCGTAACCGTGCAGAAATAGAAGTACCGACTGACATCCGCGGAGAACGTACCGGACGGAGTGATCGCAAAGAAGGTGGTTTCGAGAAAAGAAGTCGCCAAGCTGCACCGGGCTTTAACCGCCTGTTTATCAATCTGGGTAAAACAGACAGTTTCTTCCCTAGTGATCTTATCGGACTATTGAACAGCAATACACGGGGACGTATCGAGTTGGGACGCATTGACCTAATGCAGAACTATTCTTTCTTTGAAGTACCGGAAAAGGAAGCGACAAATGTAATCAAGGCACTGAATAGGGCTAAATGGAACGGACGCAAGGTAGTTGTTGAGATTGCCGGTGCCGGTGAAGAAAGCGGAAAAGGACGTGAAAACGGTTCAAATGAGCGCAAGGGAGGTAAACGATTCGGCGGCAAAAGCGACGAACGTGCACCGCGCTATGAGAATAAGGATAGAAAACCGAAAGATGCTTCTGCAAAAGACTCAAAGTCAACAAAAAAAGATAAACCTAGTCGTGCTGATCGGGGATACTCTGATGCGCGCGGTCCGAAAAAGAAAGATGACTGGCAAGAGTTTTTTAAAGATAAAGAACCTGACTTCAGCGAAGAAGGATGGGCTCGCAGAAAACCTAAGAAAAAATAAATGTCAAGTAAGCATAATCTGTAGATTTGTACATTATTAATCAGAGGTGCATATGTTGTGACAAATTACCTCTTTCATATTCAAATGAAAAGGAATATCATTACCTCTATTCTGGTCTATTGAAAAAAGACAACTGTTCATACAGAATCTGCATTTATGTTTTTAATAAACTTTCTGATCGTTTTTAATAAACGCTACTCAAGTTTATTAAAAACGACCAGAAGTGCATTTGCCACGAATTATTCAATTTTATACAACAAAAAAGGTTGCAAACTCATCATAAGTCTGCAACCTTTGGTATATAAGGGACCCTCCTCTTCTTTAGAAAGAGGTTAATCGTCGATCTTTTTGTTCTAATATTATACTATTCATACACATAATTTCCAATCAATAAGTTTCTTCTCCGATCACAAAGATACAAAATAAAAAGCCCTTTGTCAAGCTTGCAGGACCGAAATACAGATACCCTAACATATTATCTTACGAAAAGGGAAAAAGCATGGAACACTATCGGGATTGTCTGCCGGACAGCAGTGTCTATCAATAAACAACTTTCTTTATAGTCAATTCCAAGACATGTTCACCTGCCTCTAAATTTACTATACGCTCTCCCTTCACATTGTCGGGTGCATAAAAGGTAGCAGTGCTATTTGCCGGAACAGTTACATGATAAACAATACGGTTCTTTTTACGTTCCCATTTAGAGCAGATTTCCCCATAAGGCGATTGATATCTGGCTTCAAACTCATTTAATCCACTGGGGAAATTAGGCCGAAGGAGGATATGTTTAAATCCGGGATTTTCGGGATCAGGAAAGATCCCACCCAATCCTTTATAGAACCATCCTCCAATTTCTCCGAACATCATGTGATTGTCCGAGATGTCACGTGTAGCATTCAAATCCCAGTTCTCGAGTAATGTGGTAGCACCATTGGCGATCCAGCAACCCCACGATGGATAAGTGTCTTGTGCAGCTAATTTATAAGCCGTTTCGGCTTCACCGTTCTCACTTAACGCATTCAATATAGCTTTTGCTCCCAACACACCTACATCCAAATGAAAGCCGGCTGCTTCCACCTGTTTTGCCAGATTCCGGGCTACTTTTCTCTTCAACTCTTCAGGAACAATGCCCCATTGCAAAGGAACACTCTGTTCCGTCTGAACGCCGCTACCATAAATGCCCGTTTCTCTATTCAGAAACTTGTCATTAATCGCGTTCTTTATCTTATTGGCAAGAGCAGAATAATACTTATAGTCTTCCGTTTTATTAAACATCTTTGCGGCATTGGCAAGTATCTTGGTGTCCACGTAGAAATAGACAGAAGAGGTCAGTTCCTTGGAAGAATGTGATTTAACAGGCACCCAGTCTCCTCTTCCCCATGAGGTCAATCCGGTCGGACTGGTACGATCCACATAGTCTACATATCGCTTTATATTTTCATAACAGTCTGCCAACAGTTTATGATCGCCATAAAACATATAAATGTTCCATGGAATAATAGCGATAGTGCTTGTCCAATCCAGTCCATTATCCGTGCCATATCCCCAGCCTCCTGTAGGAATTATATCGGGAAGTACACCATTGGGCTGTTGCTCGTCTCTATGGTCGGCAAGCCATTTCTCATAAACAGTGATACCGTCATAATTGTATAATGCCGTTTCAATAGCAAAATGACCGTCGCCTGTCCATCCGTTCTTTTCACGCTGGGGACAGTCGGTAGGATACCCCATCAAGTTGGACAAATAGGCATTATTTGTTGCCCACCAAAGACGGTTGATAAGCGCGTTCGAAGTATGAATCGTCCCTTTCTGCGGAACATCACTATGCACAAAGTAGGCAGTCAGACTATTCTCATTCAATACAAGGGGGTTAGTGCTTGTTACTTCCACGTATCTGAAACCTTTATAATTGAATCGTGCCATAAATTCATCCTCTCCCTTTCCACTCAAAACGAGGATGTCCGTTTGAAAAGGATCGGAGTTGTCTACCGGGCGGTGATACACATCAATATTTGACGTATTCACTCGTCCGTTGTCATATAACCGCTCACCATGTTTCAACCTCACCACAGTTCCCTCTTCCCCGGACACTTTAATGCGGGTGACTCCTGCCATATTGCGGGCAAAGTCAAATACATACGTTGTGTCATTAAGTTTCTTCCAGGTTTTTACGGGGATTGTTTCTACTGCACGAATCGGCTGCACTTGTTGTGACACCACATTCTGTGAAGGAACAGCCCTATATCCTACTCCATTCCATTTAGAATCATCAAAGTTCACGGTATTCCAGCCTTTCTGTTCCAAACGGGCGTCGTAATGCTCGGCTGTATAAATGCTATTAAAGATCAATGCGCCGGATGAAGTTTTCCAGTCCCGTTCCGTAGAAACGACTTCAACGGAACCATCCTCATAAGTAATCCGCACATCCATACAGAAAGCAGGACGGTTACGCCAAGGTGCACGATGAAAGTCCCACACGGCCATTGACTGATGATTATACCACCCATTGCCCAGCAACACACCAATCGCATTTTCCCCTTTCTGTATTTGGGAAGTAACATCATAAGTGACGTAGAAGTTACGCCTGTCAAACCGGGTATATAGCGGGTCCAGCCGGTGGTTTCCAATCTTCTCACCATTGATATACAGTTCATACAAACCTGCTACGGCAATATATGCCCTTGCCGACCGTATCTTCTTTCGTACATCAAACACTTTCCGGAAATAGGGAGCAGGACGGTAATTAATATCTTTGTTATCGCTAATCCAAGCTCCTTGCCAGTGTTCCATCCCCATCATTCCCGTTTCGAAACTATTAATATCCGAAGAAGATTTCACTCCATCCTTATCCCATACATTCACTCTCCAATAATACTTGGTAAAAGGACGAAGTTCCTGTCCGGAATAGGTAATCAGAATCTGTTCGGAGTCCTTTTTGCCCGAATCCCAGATAGTTCCTTTCCCTGCAATCAATTCAAGAGAGTCTTTGTCTACGATGACTTGACAGGCTGTTTGTCGTGCTCCTTTTCGGGCATCATTCAGCATCCATGATAACCGGGGAGTAGGATTATCTATTCCCAAGGGATTCACCAAATAATCACAAACCAGATTCACTGGTTTACAGCTGCCTGACTCTTGTGAAAATACTGCTTGCAGCATTAAAAATAGTAATCCCGGTAATAGTGTCAATCGTTTCATTTTATCCAAAAATTAGTTTGTATTTTCCTTCAATCGGATGCCATATTTATATCGCGTGCTAATTTACGAAAAATATTGTATGGACGCTTTATCTACTTGCCTCAAAAAAGCTATATCTTTGCGGCCCGAATATATACTTGGCTATGAATAAAGTTAATGGTTTACTATATGGGCTGCTTTCATCGGCTTCTTTTGGACTTATCCCTCTATTTACCATTCCTGCCATGCAAGCAGGGATGCAATTTGAATCGATACTTTTCTATCGTTTCCTGTTTGCCTGTCTGGCGTTAGGCGGAATCTTATTGGTGAATGGTCAATCATTTCGCATCAAGAGGCAGGACATTCCTTCCCTGTTTCTTCTTGCGCTTCTTTATTTAATGTCTGCCGTATTCCTGTTCTGGGGATATAAGTTTATGGCTAGCGGAGTTGCCACCACTATTCATTTCATGTATCCGGTGCTTACTACGTTAATCATGATGCTCTTTTTTAAAGAAAAGAAATCCGGCTGGCGGATCGCTGCCATTGCATCCGCAGTGGCAGGAGTTTATTTCTTATCCGGCGGAGATACAAAAACGGGGAGCTTTTCTTTCCTGGGACTTTTCATTGTTCTTCTGTCGGCACTCGGATATGCGCTTTATCTCGTCACAATGAGCCAATTAAAGATTGGACAGATGAAAGGGCTACTGCTTACTTTCTATGTATTCCTATTCGGAGGTATTCTCCTTTTTATCGGAACGGAAACCATCAGCCAGCTTCAACCCATCAGCGAATGGCATACTGCCGGCAACTTGATTCTATTAGCTTTAATCCCTACCGTAGTTTCTAATCTTGCTCTAGTAAGAGCCGTAAAAAGCATCGGCTCCACACTCACCTCTGTGTTGGGAGCTATGGAGCCGGTAACTGCTGTATGTGTAGGTATCTTTCTTTTCGGAGAAGCCTTCACCACAAGCATTGGTGTAGGTATTGCACTGATTATCGCTGCCGTAATCGTTATTATATTAAAACGATAAAAAGTCCGGTTTCATCGGAATATTTACTTCATCGGCCCATTTTTAATTCCTGAATAAGATGGGCTGCCTTGCCGTATTTCTCTATGATAAAGAGCATATACCGCACATCTACCCCGATGCAACGCTGCAAATCTGGTTCGAATACGATATCACTGCTCATTGCTTCCCAGTTGCCATCAAAAGCCAAGCCTAATAATTCTCCTTTGGCATTGAACATGGCGCTGCCGGAATTACCTCCTGTAATGTCATTGTTAGAGATAAAACAAACATTCATGTCTCCCTGCGCATTGGCATATCTTCCGAAATCACCGGAAGAAAGCAAACTCAACAACTCCGGCTGAACGGCAAAGTCAATATCACCCGCATGTTCCTTCACTTTCTCAAAAATGCCTTTCACGGTTGTGTAATAATCATAAGTGGCCCCATCAAAAGGAGTATACCCTCCAACCGTTCCGAAACTAAGCCGCATGGTAGAGTTGGCATCCGGATAAAAATTACGATCAGCATACATACGGCGCATGGCTGCATTGAATAAACGCTCCCCCTCCTCTATCTGCTCGGAAGCCTCGGAAATGCTTTGATTCATCTCATAATACTTCACAATCAAATCCAGACTCAAGGAAACAGCCGGATCCTCTATGAGATTATATGTAGTATCTCGCTCCAGAAAGCGTTTTAAGCCCTTAGGAGACGTTATATTGGAAGTTGCATACAAAGAGTCTACATAGGTCTGAATATTCCCGTTGTAGAGCGTATCTATCTTCTCATACATAGCAGGCAAAAACTTTTTATCCACTTTCGACTGATACTCTTTGAGCATGGCAGCAAAAACCTCTTTATCAATGGAAAGATCGAGATTATCATACTTCTCCAGTAACTTCTTCATGCGGGTTATCACCAACTTCTCTTCCGCCTCAAAGTCGAAATTGAGAATTTCAAGAGCGAGCTGCACTAACTCGGGACCATTTATAAACGATTCACCGAAATAAGCCAACGCACGATTGGTTTCACGGCGATTACTATAACTCAATTCTAAAGAAGAGAATAAACGAATCAGTTTCTCTCTCTCTTCCGGATGAGACTGAATCCAGTTACGAAGCGCTGCTTCAGCCACCCGTTTCTTTTCCAACACTTTCAAATGCTTGATGGCTTTATTCGTTCCGATGCTATTCTTCCAATAATTGGAGCTTTCATCGTATTTTGAAGCATACTTAATGCGAATATCCGGACGACGGTCCATCTCCCGTTTCCAGATGGTTTGTTTCACTCCCCGTACATCAATCATTGCCTGATTGATTCCATTCATCATCTCTTCGATACCATACGAGGAAAGGTAACGTTCCGTACTGCCCGGATAGCCAAGCGTCATGCAGAAAGAACCTTCTTTGTATCCATCCAAAGAAATGGGTGCTACATATTCGGGATGATAAGGGACGTTTTCAGGAGAATAATCCGCCGGACCATTCTTGGCATTAGCATAGATACGAAATACGCTGAAATCGCCCGTATGACGCGGCCACATCCAATTATCCGTATCCCATCCGAACTTCCCGACAGAAGAAGGAGGTGCAAAAACGAGGCGGACATCGTTATAATCACGATAAACAGAAAGCCAGAATTCATTCCCTGCATAATAAGCATCTACAATACCAGTCAATGTAGAATCCTTTTCGGAGACTTCCATACTGATTACATTCATAATCGAATCGACAGCCACACGGCGTTCTGTTTCCGTTTTAGCATGCCGGGCGGCAGACAATACGCGTTTAGTAACATCCTCCGTACGAAGCAGGAAACGAACATACAACTCCGGATTCGGCAGTTCTTCCTCAAGACTACGTGCATAGAAGCCATCTTTCAGATAATCATGTTCCACTGAAGAATGTTGCTGAATACTGCTAAAGCCACAATGATGATTAGTAAACACCAGACCGTCTTCGGAAACCACCACTCCTGAACAGAAGCCTCCAAAACTGACAACAGCATCTGCCAGACATGGTTTCTTCGGATCATAGATTTTATTCACAGGCATCTGCAAACCAAGTTCTTTCATTACCCGGTCAGTCTGTTTATTCTTTCGGAGATTTCCCAACAACCACATTCCCTCATCGGCAAATACATTCGACAGACAAAGGGAAAAGACTATCAAGACGGTTAGTCTGAACTTCATATTATTATTTTTAGATTCATTATTCTGTAATCAGCCTCAACTTCTTCGTTCCTACGCGGGCTTTCAGCCATTCGCCGATTTTCTCTTTCTCGGCAACAGACGGATGTCTGGCGAATTTAAGGACAGCCAATGTTACCGTATCCGTCTTCATCGAATCGACCCGCACTTCGAGCGAGTGAGCGATGGAAAGAGTAGTGATGGAAGGATAAAGCACCTTCAATTCGGGTACTAATGTACGACTCATAGCATCGTACGTTCTGTATTGCTCCAGTGTTGTCTCCAGTTGGGAAATTTTCACCGCCTGTTGTTGAAGCCGTTGCTCACTGTTTTTATAGAAGTCTTCCATGACCATGGCACGGATAGAAGATACATCTACCGCCTCATTGTTCATCCCCTGTAATACAATCAGTTTCGTATCTTCCAGCTTATACTCTTTCAACTTGCTACGAGCAATAGATATCGAAGCGTCAGGCACTTCAGGACCAATCAAAACAACCCGTACTTCTTTATGTTCATAGCTGATTTTCTTATCAAGTACCTGCGTATTCTCAAAGCTCAACTGATCGTTTATAAAACGATTGGCTGCTGCTTCATAGAAAGTGCTCTTTATAATTCCAAATGTCAGATAAACTGCAGGGCACATGGTAAGCACCACAATCAGAACGATGTATTTACGTACGGTCTTTTCACGAGTTTTATCCACAAATTCCTTCCGTTGGAAATGCATCACACGAACCCCGAGGAAAGTAGCCAGACTGATAAAAACAGAGTTGATGAAATAAAGATAAAAAGCTCCCAGGAAATAAATAAGATTGCCGGAAGCCAGTCCGTAACCTGCCGTACAAAGTGGCGGCATCAATGCGGTAGCAATGGCAACGCCCGGAATCACATTTCCTTTTTCTTTGGTAGAGAGAGCTACGACACCTGCCAATCCACCAAAAAGTGCGATGAATACATCATAAATAGTGGGCGATGTGCGTGCCAGCAACTCTGACTGTGAACCGGCAATAGGGGCAAGAAGGAAAAAGATTGTTGCCGTAGTCACACTGAAAGCAGTCGTTATGAGAAAGCTCTTCAAAGAGCGTTTCATTAATTCAAAGTCATTCAGTCCGACAGACAGTCCTACTCCCATTATAGGTCCCATCAATGGAGAAATCAACATGGCACCGATAATAACGGCAGTGGAGTTCACATTCAATCCGAGTGATGCCATGAATATGGCAAAGATCAGAATCCATAAATTGGCACCTTTGAACTCTACCCCCTTACGAATAGAATCCACTGTGGCCAGTTCGTTATCCTTATCTTTCCTCAAGTCCAGATATTCTCCCAGAAAGGACTTGATAGCAAACTTATTTCGTTCATCTGTCTTCATAGTTATTTCTTCTTTATAAATCGATTAATAACAGGAATCTGACTCAATGGTAAATCCTTCTTGATAATATAAGCTATAAATAGCAATAAGAGTACGGTACGGAAAGCGAGACGGAGCACTATATTAGAGATAGGAACCTGCTCTCCAATAACGTAAAGTACCGCTGCCAACAGAACATAAAGTCCGAGGCTCTTCAAGTCATAATGAATCGGGTATTCTTTCTGTCCTATCCAGTAGGATAGCAACAAGATGACTGCATAGCCTGCAACAGAAGCCCATGCTGAAGCAAGATAACCGTAAACCGGCACAAACAGGATGTTCAATACGACAATAATAACACAACCAATCACCGAGAAGTAGGCTCCCCAATAGGTCTTATCCGTCAGTTTATACCAAAAGGAGAGGTTGAAATAGATCCCTTTACAGATCTCTGCAAGCATTACAATGGCTACTACCCCCAGGCCTTCCCAGTAACCCCTTGCCACCAGATAACGCAACAAGTCAAGGTAGAACATGACAGCAAGGAAAGCTAGCAAGGAAAATATAAGAAAATACTTCATCGCAGCGGCATACATCTTCCGGTTGTCTCCTTCTCGGTCTTTGCCAAAGACAAACGGTTCGTAAGCATAACGGAAAGCTTGCGTAAACATCGCCATCACCATCGCAATCTTACTGGTTGCCGCATAAATACCCAGTTGCACCAACCCTTCCTGCCGGTCTTCAAAGAGAAACGGATAGATCATCTTATCTACAGTCTGGTTTAGAATACCTACCAAACCTAAGATTAATACCGGAAAAGAATATACGACCATTCGTTTCAGCAATACCCTGTCCAACTTATAAGCAAAACCTGTCAGTTCCGGGATAAAGAAGAACATCTGGACAACCGAGATAATCAGGTTGCTAATAAAGATATATCCCACTAAATAATCCGGATCATAAAACCAGGAGATCGTTGACGGACAATGTACATTCAGCCACGGGCACACCAGTAGGAAAAATAGATTCAAACCGATGCCACCAACGATAGAGAGCAGTTTGATAGCGGCAAACTTAATAGGCCGCTTTTTATACCGTAAATAGGCAAAAGGAATACATTGAAAAGAGTCTAAAGCTACCACAACAGCCATCATCGCTATAAACTCCGGATGATCGCCATAATCCAGTAAATTGGAAATAGGTTGCAGGAATAACAGGCAAAGGAAAACAAAAATCAAAGATACCCCTCCTACCGATAACAAGGAGTTGGCATATACTTTCATCGGGTCTTCTCCCGATTTGTTGGCAAAACGGAAGAATCCCGTTTCCATACCGAACGTAAGCAGTACAAGCATCAGGGCTGTAAACGCATATACGTTTGAAACAACTCCATAACCTCCGGTGGAAGCCGGCAATACCGCTGTGTACAAAGGCACCAGCATGTAGTTAAGGAACCGTCCAACAATACTACTCAACCCATAAATTGCAGTATCTTTAGCTAATGATTTTAGTCCAGCCATGTTTTATTAGTGATTATCATTCAGATTGGCTCAACGTTTCCTCTTTTGTTTGAACAACCAATCCATAAATCCGGGATAATTGAAAGCTGGATTCCAGCTTCCATGATTACAACCGGGGAATTCAATATATTCCACATCTGCACCGGCAGCTTTCAGTGCTTTATACGCTTCGCGAGAGCCTTTCACGGGAACTACATCATCCGCATCTCCATGGAAGATACGAAACTTCACATCCTTGGCAACCGATAGCCGACTTGGATTGACTGTACCGCAAATAGGAACTGCAGCTGCGAAAATCTCCGGATAACGCACGACTAAATCATACGTTCCCATCGCTCCCATTGAAAGACCGATAATATAAACCCGTTGTGTATCCACTTCGGGCATTACCAGATAAGAATCGAGCAACTGTTTAAGCGTCTGCAATATAGGACTGATCTCCTGTCCCACTGGCATTTCTGTAGGGATAAGAGACTTCGGACGTCCTGTATAAGCCCAGTAACCGTCTGTCGGACACTGTGGAATTAGAACGAAAGCGGGATACTTCTCTTGATTGACCGGATTAAGAAACATCTGTCCACCATGAGTCAACTGTTTCTCATTATCATTTCCCCGTTCGCCGGCTCCATGCAGAAACAGTACGAGCGGATACTTTTCACCTGGCTTCACCGATTCGGGATGAATCATCCGATAAGGTAAAGAGTCTCCTTTAGAAGAGACAAAAATATCCCTCCCATATTCCTGTTGAGCCGATAAAGAGAGGCTCAAAAAGAAAAAAACAAGTAAAGTAGTCCATTGCTTCATTATCCAACTATGCTTTATAAGGTTCTTTTATACCGTTTTTATCAGTCATTAAACAGTGTTTTCTGACTGTTATAAAGACTTCTTCCCAAATGTTTATAGGCAAGTTCGGTCACTTCACGTCCACGGGGAGTACGCTTCATAAATCCTTCTTTTATCAGGAAAGGTTCGTAAACTTCTTCAATGGTTCCCGCATCTTCTCCCAAAGCCGTAGCAATGGTAGTGATACCTACCGGACCACCTTTAAACTTGTCTATAATGGTGCAAAGTATCTTGTTGTCTATCTCATCCAGACCGTATTTATCGATATTCAGTGCTTCCAATGCAAACTGGGCGATCTCTGTATCGATAGAGCCGGAGCCTTTCACCTGCGCAAAGTCACGTACCCGACGGAGCAATGCATTGGCAATACGAGGCGTTCCACGGCTACGGGAAGCAATCTCCGATGCTGCACGTACCGAACAAGGCACATCCAGTATGGATGCAGAGCGACGGATGATATTGCTCAAAATATCGTCATCATAGTACTCCAAATGAAGATTAATGCCAAAACGTGCACGAAGCGGAGCTGTCAGCAAACCGCTACGGGTGGTTGCGCCAACCAGCGTGAAAGGATTTAAATCTATCTGAATACTGCGAGCCGAAGGTCCCTTATCAATCATAATATCGATGCGGTAGTCTTCCATGGCCGAATAAAGATATTCCTCCACCACAGGCGACAACCGATGAATTTCATCGATAAAAAGTACATCGTTCGGTTCGAGACTGGTTAACACTCCTGCCAGATCACCCGGTTTATCGAGCACCGGACCGGAAGTTACTTTAAAGCCAACTCCTAATTCGTTAGCGATAATATTCGAAAGAGTTGTTTTTCCTAATCCGGGAGGGCCGTGCAACAGCACATGGTCGAGTGCTTCGCCACGCAGACGTGCCGCCTTCACAAAAATGCGAAGGTTTTCCACCACCTTGTCCTGCCCGCTAAAGTCTTCAAAGCTTAACGGACGGAGTGCATTCTCGAAATCCCGTTCTTTTGAAGTAAGCTGATGTTCGCGTATGTTAAAATCTTCCTGTTCCATTTATTTCTTGAAAGTAGGAGACAAAGATAGAGATTTACATTCATTTTCAGTATAAGAAAGACGAAGATTTAGTTTATTTGAAACGTAATAACTACTTTTGCACTATCTATATACACGTTATCAACTATGGTTCTAAATTACATTTGGATAGGATTCTTCGTCATTGCCTTTATCATCGCTCTTATAAAAGTGATTGTTTTGGGAGATACGGAGATATTTACGGCTATCATGAACTCTACATTCGACTCCTCCAAAACGGCATTCGAGATATCGCTGGGACTTACGGGTGTACTGGCTCTTTGGTTGGGCATCATGAAGATTGGCGAGAACAGCGGATTGATTAATGCACTGGCCCGCTTTCTTAGTCCGGTGCTTTGCCGTTTGTTTCCGGACATTCCTAAAGGGCATCCGGTGTTAGGTTCCATCTTTATGAATATGTCTGCCAATATGCTCGGTTTGGACAATGCCGCCACCCCGCTGGGACTGAAAGCGATGAAAGAACTGCAAGAACTGAATCCGAAAAAGGATACCGCTTCCAATCCAATGATTATGTTTTTGGTGATTAATACCTCCGGCCTCATCATTATTCCGATAAGTATCATGGTATATCGTGCACAAATGGGGGCTGCACAGCCTACGGATGTATTTATTCCTATCCTGATAAGTACTTTCATTTCAACTTTAGTCGGAGTTATAGCAGTCAGCATCGCTCAAAAGATAAACTTAATCAATAAACCAATTCTCATTTTAATGGGTGTTATCTGCCTTTTCTTTTCGGGATTGATCTATCTGTTTCTAAGTGTATCGCGGGAGGATATGGGCACTTACTCTACTCTGATAGCGAATATTCTGTTGTTTAGTGTCATCATCCTGTTTATTTTAACGGGAGTCAGAAAGAAAATCAATGTATACGATTCTTTTGTAGAAGGAGCCAAAGAGGGATTTACAACGGCTGTACGCATCATTCCTTATCTGGTTGCTTTCCTTGTGGGAATTGCAGTGTTCCGCACTTCGGGAGCAATGGATTTTCTGGTGGGAGGTATCGGCTATATAATAGGTCTATGTGGAGTTGATACAAGCTTTGTCGGAGCCTTACCTACTGCATTGATGAAATCACTTAGTGGCAGCGGCGCAAATGGCCTGATGATCGATACGATGAAAGAACTAGGACCGGATTCATTTGTTGGGCGTATGAGTTGTGTCGTACGCGGAGCTTCAGATACCACATTCTACATTTTAGCCGTTTATTTCGGCAGTGTGGGAATTACCAAAACTCGTAATGCGGTGACCTGCGGCCTGATTGCAGATTTTTCGGGTATCATAGCCGCTATCTTAATCAGTTATTTATTTTTCTTTTAAATCATAACATTCAATTATGGCTGTAACTTATCAAACAGAAGGCGTAAAAATGCCTGATATCAAGAAACGTGAGACTACGGAATGGATAAAAGCCGTAGCAGCTTCTTACGGAAAAAGACTCGGTGAAATCGCTTATATCTTTTGCTCGGACGAAAAAATTCTGGAAGTAAACCGTCAATATCTGCAACATGACTACTACACAGATATCATTACTTTCGATTATTGTGAAGGCGATCGTTTATCAGGTGACTTATTCATTAGCCTGGACACAATACGCACTAATGCGGAGCAATTTGGTGCCTCTTATGATAACGAACTGCACCGTGTCATTATCCATGGGATTCTTCATCTTTGCGGTATTAACGATAAAGGACCCGGAGAACGGGAAATTATGGAAGCTGCGGAAAACAAAGCATTAGCTATGCGACAAGTGTAAGCAAGCCTCAACAGCAAACGATTTCAAAAAGTTATCGATTTACTAAAACATACACTGTAACGCACACTATAACGAAGACGCCCCATCGTAATCACTACGGTGGGGCGCTTCATTAGCAATACGATGCTAATATTAACACTAAATTATTAAGAGAGAGATTTATTACTTCTTGTCAGGAGCTACTTCAGGAGTAACCAATTTCTTGATTGATTTCGTATTCAAATACAGAAAAGCCAATCGCGGAGGCCCGTCCTGTGTGACCAACTCTAATGAATCAGATGTCAACTTCCCAATACGTTCACGCGTTTTATACACTTCCATCTTTCCATTATCTTCTTTGCTGAATCCTTCGATAATCAAATAGCCTTCCTTATCTATTTTCCAGGTCTTTAAATCCAAAGAAGGGATATTAACTGAAGAGCATTTCCCACCTTTTTTAAATTCGAATCCCTTGAGTTCACCTGTAGATTTATAAGTATAAGGATTACACCATTTACCTATAATTTGTTTCTCCACTTTGTCCTGTCCATAGCTATTGAATGCGAAGCAAGACAGAACCATAGCTGTAATTAATAGTTTCTTCATTTTATTTATTTTTCTAGTAAATCATATTTCTGATTAATTCCGCGTTCTCTCAAATGAATACCCTCTTTCATCCAACGCGGTTCTTTTGTTCCTTTTAAATAATAGTCAAAGAACTGCATCATTCGGATTGTCCAGTCTTTCTGTGCAGCCTGATTGCTGAGAAAATGCCCTTCGCCTTTATAATTGAGATGCCATGCCGGACGTTGCAAACGGCGCATAGCCAAATACAGGGCACGCCCTTGTTCATAAGCTACAGCCTCGTCCTGATCGTTGTGCCAAATTAGTAACGGTGTATGTATCTTATCGGCTTCTACAAGAACAGAGTTAACCAAATACTGATCTTTAGCTTCCCACAATGATTTACCCATGCGGCTTTGCCACTCTTCGTACATGAAATAACGCGGCAAACCACTTCCATTACGAATACCCAAATATCCGGTTACCATATCCGTAATAGGAGCACCAATATTAGCGCAAGTGAAAATATCGGTCTTTGTCACCAAATAACTAGTTTGGAATCCTGACCAGCTATGTCCTTGCAGCCCTATCTTTCCCGGATGTGCTATCCCCTGTTCTATCAAATATTTCGTTCCGCTTACTACGGCATCATAACAACTCTGTCCCGGCATTCCTATGGTGAAGTGCACATCCGGCATGAATACGATATATCCATTGCTGATAAAATACATCACATCCCCCATCGCGCTGCTCAACATCGGAGCATGATAAGTATTCAACCCACCTGAATGTGTCTCGTAGAATTGTACCAGTACGGGATATTCTTTTTGAGGATCGTAATCTTCCGGCAGGTAAAGTATTCCTTTGTTGGGTTTATTCTCATAGTTAGTCCATTCCACCAACTTGGCAGTTCCCCATTTGTATTCGCTTTGTTGGGGATTAGCGTTCGTTATACGAATCGGATCGGAGAAATCTGATTTACTCCACCACAAATCACGGAATTCTGATATATTCTGACGATTCCAGATACAATACTTCTGGTTGTCCGAAAAACGATGAATTGCATAGATATAAGGACCGCCTGCAAGTTCCTTCAAGCGACCTTTCATGTCAAGTGCACAAATGTCTTCGTCCATCGTGTTTTCATCCCATACGCTGACTATAACCTGTTCGTTCGGTTCAAACACTTCCTTATCGATATTGCTCGTCATTTTGCGAATAGACTTCTTATTTTTGCGACCATATCCTTTGGTTAGGCATTCCGGCTGACGTTCACCAGTCAAGTCTATTTTCCACCAGTCATAAGCGTCGTAAATCAGCACATTATTGCCATCAGCAGTCCAGCCTGCAATGCCATAAGCAGGTGCAGGATTCGGCTTGTCATAAGTCTCCTCGAACACAGGATACCCAATGGCTGTTGAAATATCGGCAACCTTACCCGTTTCTCCATCAAACTTATTCCATACTTGCGCAATGGGATCATACATCACAGCCCATTTACCGTTCATCGACCACCTCGGTCTCATCCGGTAGCTACGTCCTACCAACTGCTTTTCTCCCGTATGCACATTTACAGAATAAATGTCAAACGGCACTTCATTAAGCCATTCCTTCTGCATGCGGTAAGGAGTTTCGTCCGTATAAAGCACATGATGAATTTCTTCCGCACGGTCCGGTTCCAGCAAATCAGCATGACCGGGAGCTACTTCCGTCAACTTTTTGGAAGCAATATCATAGATATATTTCGAATATTGAGGACGAAAATAACGGCCACGAGTCTGCAAAGGAGGAACTTCAGTTTCATTCCAAGTCCATAATTCCAATTCAAAACTCTTATCCGGCTTTACTTCCTCTTCTTTTTTATTTCTATCCACTTTCTCCTGGTAAGGTCTGATTTCCATTGTCAGAAACTTCTGACGACGTGACAGACTGGCGCGGGCAAGCTCCATTCCGGCAGGAAGAACAATCTCTTTACGGTCGAACACCAAATCACAGGTATTCTTCTTTAAAGAAAAGTTGTACCATAATGAATCCTTAATGCTGAACTCCCCTGTCATCTGTTTTGCATTCAAACTGAAGGTAGTAGGTTCTTTCTTTACAGAACTTTGATAAATAGTCTGATAAGGTCCCGCCAATGGGCCATAGCACAATGCGTTTCCTTTCGTCTGTCTGCGTACAAAGATGATAGAACGTCCCTCGTTGTACAAAGTATAGTAGCCAATACTGTCAATTTGGAAAGCAGTGCCCGTTTTCATATGGCGAACCACTAAACGATCAAAAGACGGAACATGATTGACTGTATCTTTCGGAACGTTTGTTACTGAAACCGAATAAGGAGTTCCATTTACCGGCCGGAAAGATTCCTTATACGCCCATTCAGTCCTTACACCCGAAGGCAACTCCATCAGAATCGTTTTCATATTTCCTGTAGAATCAGCCTTCTGATAAGAAAGAGCCTGATCCGAATTATAAAACTCTATGTTTTCCACATCATCCAACAGGATTTCTTTGCGGGTACGTGTATCAAACAGGTGCAGAGTCTTTGCCTCTTTGTTTTCAGGATTATACTCCATAGGGGCAATCCGATAGGTAACCCACCGTCCTGTCGGAGAAATATCCGGTGTCTCAACACGCTTCCACGACATACAGGCTTCAATATCCACCGGTTTCTTCTGTGTTTGAGCATCGACACTTGGGATAATACCGATTAACAATCCCATCGTTAATGCGATTCCCATTATTGTCTGTTTCATTTTATCTTCTCCTTTCATCTTTTATCATATATTTATTCAGGTCAACATCCGCATCAGCCGAGTTATCATCCAATAACAGGCGGGCAAAATGACGCCACATTTTATGTTCGAAGAAATCTTCGGATTCACCAAAAAATCCATGAGTACATTTCGGCAATACGAACATATCGAAGTCCTTATCCGCTCTAATCAGAGCATCTACCAACCGCAAAGTATGAGCCGGATTTACAGTCTGATCTATTGCACCAGTGAATAGTAATAAACCATGTTTATAGTTCTTTGCCAGCTCCTGATTCGGACGTACACGAACACTATAATCATAAGTAGTGTGTTCTACTCCCAGACTGTCTTTCTCTGTTTTAACCTTCTCATCCACGCCAAAATGAATTTCCACAAAGCCTTTGTTATAGATTCGGTTGTCATGATTGCCCGCTGATGAAACGGCAGCCGAATAGAAATCGGGATAAGTACAGATAGCGGCAGCCGACATAAATCCTCCACCGGAGTGTCCGTAAATACCTACTTTGGTTACATCAATAAAGGGATGACGCGCAGCCAGTTGCTCAATAGCGTATTTATCATCCGCCAACGGATAATCGCGCATATTATTGTATCCATAAGTGTGATAAGCTTTTCCACGCATCGGAGTACCACCTCTATGGCCTACTGTGATAACGATAAATCCAAGTTGTGCCAAACGGGTATTATACACATCATTAATCGTGAAACGTGTCGGTACATACTCAAAGAATGGTCCTGGATAGACATTGGAAATTATAGGGTAAACCTTCGTCGAGTCAAAATCAGCAGGTTTCCACATTACCCCATAAAGGTCGGTCACACCATCGGCAGCTTTCACTTTAAAACGTTCCGGGGCTTTCCATCCCAAATCATAGACAGGTTGCAGGTCCGGTTTATCCAATGTCATAATCACTTTTCCATTCCGGTTACGGACGACATTGACAGGCTCCTGCGATACAGTAGAGTAAGAGTCTACGATATAACGACTGGAAGGGGATACGGTGGCTTCATGCGATGCGTTCTCCGGTGTCAATAAACGGAGTGAATTTAGTTGGTCCAGTCTAGCCTCATAAAGAATATAGTAATAAGGATCAATGTCTTTCTCGCGACCATAGCCATAAAAATACATTTTGCGGCCAACAGTGTCAATCTTCGCTATCGGGCCAGCCACCCAAGTTCCGTCCGTTACCTGATTTTTCAAGTTGCCGGTTGCCGTATCATACAGGTAATAATGTCCCCATCCGTTACGTTCCGAGCGGAACAAAATTTCTTTTCCATCATTCAGGAAAGACACACTGCGCATCTGATAATCAAGATATGGCTTATTCTCTTCATGAATCACGACACGCACCTTTCCGGTTTGCACGTCTACTTCGCAAATATCCGATTGATTCCATGTGCGGTTATAACGTTGGAAATAAACGTATTTGCCGTTCTTTGATGAATATAGCACATCAATATATTGATCCGGCCAACGGTTTATATCGACCTTCTTCACTTCCCGTTTATCTACGTCGCCAAGCAGAAGTTCATATTGAGTCACATTTTTATCTCCGGCCAGTTCCGCTTTATAAGTTGTCAATTCAGGGGACGGAGTAGATAAAGAGTTGATTAGCCATAAATCACGTACTTTCCGGTTATCTTCACGAACAACATAGAAACGGTGACTATTCGGAATCCAATGAGCGGATTCAGCGCCGAAACGCCCCTCCATCTTACCCTCATCTTCACGATTAAATGTATAATCCGGTCCGCCATCCGTAGTCAGCTGTACTGGAATTGTATCCTGGCCTTTTTTAGGATTTCCGACAAAATAGAGATTATCCTTACTCGCATACAACATATACAGGCTATCGGGAGAATACTTCTTCCAATAAGGTTCACCATCTTTATAAATCGGTTTTTCATCGAGCTTCTTCAATACTTTCGTACGAATATTGTATGTATAGAGTCCCCGGTCAAAATCCAGTCGAATCGTCTCGTTATCTTTCATAAAAGTGAAAGATAAATAAGGATCTGCCGGAGAATAGGCCTTTTTGGTGTATGCCGCAATTTTACTCAATAATTCAGGAGTATCAAACAACAAGCGTCTTTCCTTTTTCTTCGGATTTACATAATAGTATTTCTTTCCCTCGCGGGTAGTGAAAGAGTAATAAAAACAATCCGTATCGTTGATAAATGTCGGTCTGACTTCCGCAGAGTATTTCGAAACAGGATTCTGTGTCAACAAACGGAATTTCTCCGCTAACTGGTAATTTGCTTTTTGCTGTGCGCCGGCAGTGCCGCATATGAATGCAACAACTGCCATACACAAGTATCTAAAGAGAGAGTTTTTCATAAAACCTTATCTATAATTTTATTTGCAACGGTTAATATCTCCCCAATGGTCTGCCCGGGTATCCCCCAACAAATGTTTGGCAAAGAAACGGTACATCTTTTTTTCGAAGTATTTATCGGCATAGCCATATCCATGACCTGTACCCGGAATCACCAACATATCAAAATCCTTGCCGGCTTCAATCAACGCCTGGGCTACCCGGTAAGTATGTGCAGGATTTACGTTCTTATCCATATCTCCTGTCACAAGCATCAAGTGTCCTTTCAGATTCTTGGCTATCTCAGCATTCGATTTTACGCTAAACTTATATTCATACTCCTTTTTCTCATTACCCAAACTGTCTTTTACGACTTTTTCGACTTCTCTCACCCCATTGTAACATTCTCCCCAACCACGATTGTAGATACTGTTATCATGGTTTCCCGAACAGGAAACTGCAGCCGTATAAAAATCAGGATATGTAAAAATAGCAGCCGCAGCCATAAACCCGCCACCTGAGTGTCCGTAAATTCCCACTTTCTTTCCATTAATAAACGAATGGCGTTGAGCCAACTGCTCGATAGCATATTTATCATCCGCGAGCGGGTAATCACGCATATTACCATAACCATAACGATGGTAAGCCTTGCCACGCATCGGTGTATCTCCTCTATGGCCTACTGTAATAACAATAAAGCCAAGTTGAGCCATACGAGTGCAATAGCTGTCATCAAGAGTAAAGTTAGTAGGTACGAAGCCAAAATACGGGCCAGGGTAAACAACCGAAATTATTGGATATTTCTTTTCGGGGTCAAAGTCAGACGGTTTCCACATCACTCCATATAAGTCGGTAATATTATCAGCAGCCTTTACTACGAAACGCTCCGGTTTCTTCCAACCTGCGGCATAAACTTGACTCAAATCAGGTTTTGCTAGTTCCATAATAACCTTACCCTTCTTATCTTTCAACATAATTTTAGGCTCCATATCAACTCTGCCATAAGTATCGACATAGTAATTATGAGATTTCAAGAAGTTAATATTATGCTGTCCATCTTCCGTACTCAAAGGAGTTGCACCCTCTTTGTCAATGTCGACTTCAAAAAGCATATAGTAGAAAGGGTTAACTTTCTTGTCTTTTCCATATCCATACAAGTAAACTTTCCGTTTCAGTGTATCAATAGAATTAATATAACCTGTCACCCATTCACCGGAAGTCATTACATTCTTGAGGTTTCCATCTCCATCATAATGATAATAATGTCCCCAACCAGTACGTTCCGAGCGGAACAGAATATCCTTTCCATCGTTCAAAATAGCGACATTACGGGCATGTGGATCACGATAGGGTTTGTCTTCTTCGTGAATAATTTCCTTTACTTCCAAAGTAGAAAGATTAACTGAGCATACATCCACCTCATCCCAAGTACGCTTAGTACGTTCAATGAATAGATATTTACTATCAGAAGTAACATGTAAAGGCATTACATATTGGTCATTCCATTTATCTATCTTAGCCTTTTTCGCAGTCTTCTCCACTATATCAATCACCGTCAAATCATTCTGAGTTACATACTTGTCACCCGGGAACTCATATTTATACTCTTTCAATGAAGGATAGTCACCTAAAGAATTAATAACCCAAAAGTTACGTAATTTGCGATTATCATCACGTATAATATATATGTGCCGATTATCCGGACACCATCGCGCCGATGTCGGCATCTCTCCCCCTTCTTCAGGCTCGTAATCATCCTCACGAGCATAAGAAAAATCTTTCATGCCATCCGTAGTCAATTGCACTTCTGTTGTATCCACTCCTAGTGCCTTATTTCCCTTTACATACAGATTATGATTCTTTGCATATAGAATATATTTCTTATCAGGAGAGAAAGTCATCCAGCTATAGACCGATTCTGACACATCTTTCTTTTCTTCCTTCTTTTCTGCATATTTGAGTTTTCCAGTCAGACGATTATAACTATATTGCTTTCCCTTATAATCGAATTCAAATGAATGTTGGTCTTTAGAAAAAGTTACAGATGAAATATCTAGTTTATTTTTGTCTACTACACCTTTGGTGAATTCGCTCAACTGCATAGCCATCTTCCCTTTGTCAAAAAGAAGCTCACGCTTTCCCGCAGCAGGGATCACATAATAATATTCTTTACCAGCTGTCGTTTGAAACTCGAACCAGAAATTATCTGTATCGTTGATTTCCCTTGGGTAAATCGACAGACTATTATTAGATAGTTTACCTCCTAAAGTGAAATCATAAAACTTCTGTGCCAATTCATAATTAGCTTGCTGCTGAGAAAACCCCAACTGAAAACTCCAATACATTGACAGGATAGTAAACAATATTTTTTTATTCATACACAAGTTTAGTTATCATAAAGATAGGCTCACGCTTTTCAGCGTGAGTCTGGAATTATAAAAAGGTTCTATCAGAAAGTATAAGTAAACACTCCAGTAGCATTACCAAACTTATACAAAGTATCCACTATTTTTCCAAAGTTATTATTATCTTTACCCTCAGTTTCCGGACTTGGATAAAGTTGGTTCACGATAACCTTGTCCAACATTTTATCCTCCTCTACTATTCCATAAATAAAGAAATCACCATTCTCTAATGCAACCCCTAGATGCCCATTATGATATATATCACCATCCCTTGAATACTCTTCTACATCATGGCTGGATATAGAAACTATATTCTGGTCAAACTTCTTCAGCAATACAGCATTACTAGTAGAGCCGCCATATGGGCAATACCATATCTCCTTTCCACTAGCAATTACAACATACTTTTTATGTGGGAATACAGCCATATCAACATAGCCCGCTGCAAACACCCCGGCATTAACCGGGACCTCTTTAAAGTCAGTAACAGTCACTATACCTCCACTTGTATCTCCTTCAAGTCCAAAATAGCGTATACTATATGTACCATTTTCTTCCATTAATGCAACCCATTTAGGAACAAGATATGAATCTGTCACATCAAAACGATTATCACGTCCACACGTTGCAGGTACCATTGATACGATATTTTTACTCATCTGTTTAAAATGTTTCTCATCCGTAGTCTCTGTGAGCTCAACAATATTTCCATCGTTTCTAGATGAGTTCTCAGTGATTGCAGAAGGAGTTCCGTCAAGAGAATATTCATTATAACGACCTACATCCCAAATACCGACCAAAGAATTGTCCTCTGTGCAAGCAGGAATTACATAATAATTACGATTATATAATTTATGAGCCTGATATAATCCCTTAAACTTTGTGCTATTTGCTAATGGTACTGAAATATATGAACCTGCGTGATAGTCATTAGCCAATATTTTCTTATGCAAATAGATAAACCCATTTTTATCTCTGATTAGCTTTGAAGAAAATGTCATAGCTGCTTCTACCGGATTAAAATTTTCAGGAAGATCATTTCCAAATTCTTCCTTTGTATAAACTTCATGCTCCATTGTATTTCCATTCAATTCAACCCAATTACCCTTTCCTTGCATGACTACAATCTCATCATATACAGCATCCGAAAAACCAAAATCATTTTCCACTCCAATATGCTCCATTAATCCTTTCGGCTCTGTTCCCAAGTCAGGACGGAAATACTTTTCAACATCATAGAATACAATAGAATCACGCTCAATAGGATTCCCCTCCATATCAATATCATCACGCTTCACCGTTCTCATTTTTATAAAGGAAAGAGCAGATTTTCCTTCTTTCTCCGATAGTATTAACCAACCAACCAAATAAGGAGAACGCACTGTTATTTCCGCTGATTTAGAAAACTTCACCCCTGTTTTGTTATCCACAACGGAATACGTCACTTCATACTTACCTGTTTTTGCAGCATTAAATGTGTAATCAGGAGTCTTTACATCCAACAGTTTCCCATCTAAATACCACTCGTAACTAACATCTGGTTGAATACTATCAATTGTAAATTTAAATTCAGGCTTCAAATACAAATCTTCTTCCACAGATACTGTATACCATCCATTCATATTCTCAATTGAACCATTCAACTCATTGATTTGCTTATAGTTGAAATCATTTTTATCATCTAGACAGCTACTGATACAACATAGCAATGAGAATAATACAGTATATAATAATATCCTTTTCATAATCATTTCCTTTCTTTTATCCAGCAATAGGAACTTCTATTATCACTCCGTTCTCGTCACGCAACCACTTATCTTTCGGCTTATCTCCATTAATATTCTTCAAAGTATTCTTTAAACGTAGAGAATATTTACGTAGGATATTCATATCCTTACCATCGAAAACAATATCATCTTTCTTCAATTCATCTAGAAACATTAAATATTTCGTATCTGAATAGACTCCCAAATAATATGTTTCGGCAATATTAAATCGGTCATCTATATTACCAATATTACCGACAGACCACCAAACAGGTTTAAAGATTCTATCAGTCACAGAGATTATAGCCCTAGTATATTTAGCGGTTCCTTCACGTACTTCACCTTCTTCATTAACTTTTAAAGCCAGCAACTTGGTGTTTTCTTTTAATATATCATAGTTTTTTAGAGTAATAATAATCTCACCTTTCAATTCACCAGCTTTGATTACACATTTTTCAGGCAATTCAAATTGAGATTCAGGTAAAGTAGTACGAACCGGATCAAACCCTAATGAGAATGTCAAATCGTTCTCCTGCAATTTACCATACACCTTTACTCCTAATGCTATTTTAGCATCTTCTCCTTCGTCATAAAACTTGAAAGATATAGCTGTGGTATCAGTTGTCATATCTTTATCAAAGATGACATAAGAAACATCATTCGCATTTGTCAATAAGTCATTTTGTCCACAAGAGAAAAACGAACATATCAGACAAATAGCAATTATTGTATAGAGAAATCTTCTTTCCATATCATTTCCGTTTTTCATTATCTTAAATATTACTTTCTGAATCAGGCAGAGGCAATACCATATTTTCCTCTTTAGCTTCTGCCTCTTTCCAATTATATCCATCCATCCCCTGCAGATTCTTTTTCAAACGTTTGTACATAAAGAACGTTTGACCTTCACCTACAAACTCACGACGGGCATCACTAACAATCATATTGATAAATTCTTCCTCAGATGTTACTTGAGAATAATCTACATTTTTAATACCTCTTCCTTTTTTCACTGATGAAAGGTATTTTTGAGCTAAATCTGAATTTGTCTTATAAATTGCCTCAGCAGCAATATAATATACCTCAGACATACGAATCATTGGTATCATCTCATCATTTACCTTGCTATATGTAGTTCCTTCTTTTTGTTTATTATATTTTAAGGTACGATAATAAGTGTCATAGTATTTACCTTCCAATTGATATATCAGACGCCAGTCCGATGATTTCTCCGAACCAAAAAATTCATTCACCATTTCATCTCCTAAACACAAATAATGTTCATTATATTCATCTGCCGGATTATCTGATAAATGATTTATTTTTTGATCCCAATCAGTCAAATCTGTCGAGTATAAAGAAAAAATAATATCCTCCATCATCTTCATATTTCCTTTGTTAAAACCAGAAGAACTAGTAGAAGAAGCAAACCATTTTTTTGATTCTACCACATCGATTATCTTTTTAGCTTCTACATAAGCCTCATCAGCCTTTTGAGCATACAAATAAACACGTGCTAACTCTGCAGTAACAGCATAATAATTCATCCTATAACCTCTATAACCTAAAAAGCGTGACTCACCATTATAATTCTGGATAAAACGACTCTCCATACTGAAACTTGCAGATTTATCCACTGACAACAGAATGGATTGAGCTTTCTTCAAGTCATCAATTACATGTTGTAAACAGTAACTGACAGTCTGCCTATCACTCAAATACGACGGATATTTGTCAACATAAGGAATAAAAGTACGCTCACCAGGATTCATGAGCATAGAAGGAGCATAAATTCGCAATAAATCAAAATGCATATAAGCCCGTAGTGCAATCGCTTCAGCAAATATCATATCTCGTTCATGAGTCCGATCATAAAACAACAAAGTATCCTCATTTTCAACTTGTTGAGCCAAATTATTACAATTAGCAATGATATTCCACGCTGCGTCCCACATTGCATCTGTAGTTGGAGTCAATTCCGAATGTTTAAATGAAAAAGTTGCCATTTTTTTCATTGCTCTTCCACCACCATCATCAGGAGCTTTAGCTAAATTATAGACTAACCCCCAGCTGTCAATCAGTCCCCAACTTAAATTGCTACCATACAAATCAAATGTTGCCAGTTTTCGATAAATACCATTTAGAGCAGTACGGTAACCATTTCCTGTTTCAAACAGATATTCTTCTTTTATCTCGTCTGATGGTCGCACATCCAACCAATCGTTACAGGAGGACATAAATAAGCTTATAAAGCCAACTATAAATAATGTATTATATATTCTTTTCATCTCTATTTCCTTTTAAAATTGTGCTTTAACAGAGAACTCTACTTTCCAAGATCTTGGATAACTTAAGCCACGTTCTTGCTTGATAGATGTCCAATTCAATAAGTCACTTGTAGATGCCTCTAAACGAAGTAAATTCATATGAAGATGCTTCTTCAGCCACTCACGATCGAAATCATAACTTAGCGTCAAACTATTCAGACGAACTACTGCTTTATCTTGTACAAATCGAGAAGTTGGCAGCGTTGTAAGACTTCTATCCTTAATATCTTTGAATTGAGCAACATCGCCAGGTTTCTGCCATCTATCAGTTAAAACACGCAAGTCAACATTCCTATTAGCCAAATCCGCATTTTCTACATTACTTACCAAAGTTTGATTGTACTCCTGTCCACCCCATTCATACAGAAAAGAAGCAAATAATGTCCAGTTCTTATATGACATGTTCACACCAAACGCACCATTACATTTCGGTTCTGTATTTCCCACTACAACTTCTTGTGTAGCATCCCATTTATCAGCAACAGTACCATCTCTATTTAAAAAGATTTCCTTGCCTGTCGTAGGATCAATCCCCAAAGAACGTACAGCCCAAATAGAAGTCAATGACGCTCCCTCTGCATACTGCGGAATAGGAACAGAATAATTTGCATCGGTCAATGAAGTACCTGTCAATTGTTGATTAAAAGCTTCTTTTTTATAAAATTCTGCAACTCTCTGATTGTAAGCCTTCTGAGAATCTGATATTTTTAGAATCTCATTCTTATTGTGTGCCATATTTCCCCATAAAGAGATATTCCAGTTTCTATCACGATATATATCCGCACGTACTTCTACTTCTACCCCCTTGTTTACTACTTCACCCATATTATCTTTATAGGTCGAGAAACCGGAAGTATGAGAAAGCGTAACATCATTTACAAGATCAATAGTTTTATCATAATAGTACTCAAAATCTATAGTCAAACGCCTATTCAACGTTTGAGTTTCGATACCAATATTGAACTTATCTGTTTTTTCCCAAGTCAAATCCTTGTTTCCCAGTGCTTTCAGAACTGCTCCATATCCTGTTTTATACCATTCATCAAATAATGCTTCATAAACAGTAGATGCTGCATAAGGAGCAAAATTGACCTTACCTGTACGTCCATAAGAACCACGAACTTTCAATTTATTGATATATGGATTAGCCCTTAAAAAATCATAGTTATGAATATTCACACCTAAACCTCCAGAAAAGAAAGGTGCCCATTTTTGATTAGTTCCGAATTCGGAAGAGCCATCAAAACGCACAGAAAGGTCAGCTAAATAAATATCATTAAAGGTGTAATTGGAAGAAGCGATCGCACTAACCATACGAGTCGTATTTTCAGAACGAGTTGGCTTCTTATAGATTTCTGCCGCATAATTCAATGAATGAAATTCTCCTGAAGGAAAACCACGATAATGCGCATTAGTATTTTCTGTTGTACCGGAAGAAGCCTCCCAACCTAAAGAAACATTCAGATTATGTTTTTCTTTAAATGTGCGGGTATAATAAAGGAACGCATTAGTATTCCAATTAATACTTTCTCCCTTTGTAGTATATAGGTCACCGGAAAGATTCTTATCATCTGTTCCATATACACTTGTTTTACTAGACAACGGATCCATGAATTTCTCAGCTTTTGAGTATTGCTTTGTTACACTAAATTGTCCTTTAACAGTCCAATAATTGTCTATGTACCAGTTAAAACTTAAGTTATCAATTAATTCGTCATAAGCATTCCAATCATAATTACCTAAAGTAGCTTCATACAATGGATTATTTATATCACGGCTTGAAGGTTTAGAAAATTTCAATCCTTGTACTAACTTACCATTATCATCATAAGGAGAATCATAAGGTTGCAAACTCGTATAATCACTAAAAGAGCCATATGGAGACGCTTTTGATTTTGTATGAGTGAAAGATACGTAATTTTTTATTTGAAAGTTTTTCATTCTATAGTCTAAAGAAAAGCCTGCACTATACCGATTACGTTCAGTTCCTTTCATCACACCATCCGACAAATTAAAAGAACCATCTACACCATAACGTAAATTAGACGTACCTCCTTCTAAGTAGATACTATGTTTATGATTAAATGAATTCTGCAAAGGCAATGACATCCAATCCGTATCTATTCCTTTCTGAATTAAAGCGTACTTCTTGTAATAAGCATTTAATCCAGATCCTGTATTAATATTGCTACCTGTTCCAGTTTCAAATAATCCAGCTAAACGTTCTATTTCCAATTTTTCTGCGGCATTTGCCAAGTTATAGTCATGCAGATCCGGCATTTCCAATGTTCCTGTAAAATTATAAGAGACACGAACCTCACCAGCTTTAGGAGCTACTGTAGTGATAACAACGACTCCATTTGCAGCGCGAGATCCATACATTGCAGTTGCAGCAGCATCCTTCAATATCGTTAAACTCTCAATACGTGTAGGGTCCAAATCATATATTTTTTCAATACTTACCTCAAAACCATCCATAATAAAAGTCGGAAGATTCGGGTTGTTTTCAAGATTTGAACGAGATAGGTCTTTATCCAAGTCTTTAACTCCAAACCCTGAACGCCCGCGAATATACATTTCAGGAACTGTATTCGGGTCAGAGCCAAATTGAGTATTATCTACTAAACGAAAAGAAGGATCAAATGATTGAATTGCACCTAGAATATTCGTTTGTGAAACCTTACGCAAATCATCACCTGAAATCTGAGTCGAGCTACCCGTAAAGCTGGATTTACGCACATTACTATACCCGGTAACAACCACATCTTCCAATGTCTTTACATCATCAACCAATACTATCTCAAGCATCTTTTTGCGAGTAGCATCCACTTGAAGAGTTTGCTTTTTCATGCCGATAAAAGAAATTTCCAAGGCTACTTTATCACTTTTCACGTCTAGCGTAAATTCACCTTCAATGTTCGTTGAAGTACCTGTACGGGTACCTTTCACGATGATACTGGCACCCGGGATCGGCTCACCATGTGTATCAGTCACTAAACCGCGAATACGATTCTCGTGCTTCTCCGACTGCATTTTGCGAATAACAACAATACCGTCTTTCATCACATAGTCAAATCCTTGCGGATTCAATATCAACTTCAGAGCTACTTCCCATTTCTCATTCTTTGCATTAATCGATACGGGAGGAACTCCTTTAAACATTTGTGAATTATACAACATATTCACTCCTGTTTGTTTCTTTACTGCATCCAAGACTGTCTCAATAGAGACATTGTGCAGATTTAAGGTTACCGTCTTGTCCTGTGACGGTAAAGCCCATGTGCTAAATGTGCAACACATTGCCACTAAAAAGCATAGTAGCCATCGTCTTTCTCTCATAAATTAATGATTAAACTTTTCCTAATATTCTATTTATTTTTAATCTTTCATTCCGTCGTATATCAATATATTCCGTCCACTGATTTTATAAGTCAGATCACCTGTCAGTTCTAACGCATCCAGGAACGAGTTGATCGTTCCGTAACGTTTCAAACTGCCGCTGTAAGTTATGTCGCGCAGATCCGGTGTTTCATAATAAACCTGTATATCATACCAGCGTTCAAATGTTTCCATGATCTCCCCTAAAGAACGGTTTTTAAAGTTGTACACACCGTTTACCCATCCGATATATTCATCTAGGTCGACGGTACGTTTCTCTGTGCCATTGGCAGAAACT
This sequence comes from Bacteroides sp. OM05-10AA, assembly GCF_003439055.1. NCBI lineage: Bacteria > Pseudomonadati > Bacteroidota > Bacteroidia > Bacteroidales > Bacteroidaceae > Bacteroides > Bacteroides sp. OM05-10AA. Next base: position 15,317 of record NZ_QSUR01000017.1, on the reverse strand, counting down.
ATGGCTTGTTCACCCGGCTGAAGGGTTACTGTTCCTACATTCGGCGCAGAGAATTGCACTTTTCCACGAACTAATGTAGTGTAGCAAACGCGAGCATTGGCATAAGCATTTACATTAAATGCCGTACCAAGCACCATCACTTCTCCAAGATGAGTTTGCACCACAAACGGATGGGCTTCATCCTGGGCAACATCAAAATAGGCCTCACCCTCTAAAGCTACGATCCTGCGTTTACCTGCAAAACGTACCGGATAAGTCAGCTTGGAACCAGCATTCAAATGAACTGTTGTTCCATCGGCGAGGATTACAGTATTCTCCCCTCCACGTGGTATGATAAGTTCATTTGACTTGGCCGGCTTCTCTTCGACGTTTTTCTCTTCATGTTGTGTTGTGACGGTTGGCTCATATGACAGCACTCCTTTCTTATATTTTACTTGGACGCCGTCTACTATTACGTTTACTTCTTTCTTATGTACATCAATGACACTGCCATCGGGTAAGGTTAATTGTGCCTGTTGAATCCCCGGCTGAATCAAGGGTTTACTTTCTTCCTCAATCGAAACATAATTCGACATATAGAAAGACAAGCCGATTACTAAAAAAACAACAGCTGCTGTGAGATACCACCAAATCCGGAAAGCTCGAGGCTTCTTTATCGCCGGTTCCGTTTGTCCGATTTTCTGAAGGAAAGATTCATAGGTCTTCTTTGATGAATAATTTTTATATTCTTCAAATGCAACTCTTAATGTCTCACCATTCTGCAACTGCTCAAACACGTTTTGCAAGTCCGGGCATTCCGCCAATCGCTTTTCAAGCTCTTGCTGTTCCGATTCGTTAGCTTCTCCTAAAAGAGCTTTCTTCATTAAAGCGGCATCTTGATATACATTTTCGAACTTCTTCATCTTATTTCTCCTTTTTAAATTAAACAATTGTTTAATTTGCTTTATTATAGATATACATAACTCATAGAAAGGGGTGACAAAAAGATGATATTTTTTTGAAATAAGAGCATAAAGAAGAGGATTTTAGGGATAAGAATATAGCATTATGTCACGATTTGAAAGAAATTTATTCGCTTTTAACAAAGAAAATAAATCTTAAGCAATCAATAAAAAGATAAATAAGTATCAATTTGACTTTTTTATCTTTTTAGAGAAATAAACAAAGAATTATAGAATGTACAGAGTCGCCCAGTCTCTCACGAAGAAATTTATAGCTACGGGTCTTTTGAGTTTTAACAGTATTGATACTTATTTCTAAACGTTCGGCTATCTCTTCCCATGTATACCCTTCGATTCTCATTAAAATGATCCGGCGTTGTTCGGCCGGGAGTTCTTCAATATAGCAATAGAGCTGCCGGATAATTTCTTCTTTTACCGTTAACGCATAGATTACGTCTTCATCCTCCACGTCTTCTTCCTCGGCGAGAGAACTTAAAATTGTATCATGAATCTGATTATTGCGTATATATAATAAAGTATTATTATAGCAGGCGCGATAGAGATAATTTGTGAGCTCTTTGATATCGGAAAAGGTACGCTTACCTTCCCAAACAGAAATGAAAACCTCCTGAACCAGATCTTCCACTGCATCCGGAACGGGCAATATTTTGGCGACATAAACGCATAGAGCAGCATAAAAACGATCGTAGAAATCGCCCCATATCTTTTCATCCTTCCGGTTGACTCCTGCTACTATGATGTCAATCTTATCGTCCATACTGTCACTCTACCTATCAAAAAACGAAACAGATTTCTCTGAAATCGCTATAAACACTTACTATAGCGGCATTTATAAATGCAAATATATTGTTTTTTTCAGAAACGCAGGCCCAACTAACCTACAAAATAGAAAATAAAAGGCTTCGCTCTCCCAATCAAAAAACACAAAACCCTCTATCACCTATCACCGCACCTCTCCAATCGGCTTATTCATCGTACATTGAAGCATGGTGATAGGTTGAAAATAATCTTTCACCTAACCTATCACCTATCACCACCTATTTCAGTCAATATAAGACGCTGAATACAGCAATGATCTATTAAAGGAAACGGTAAAAGAAAACTTTTTAGTCAGTTCAAACGGCCTAAATTTTAGTCTTCTGCCTTCAAACAAATTGTTCCCCAACCTAAGACTATTTGTTTCAAGGCTTGAAACCATAGTTTCCATGCCGTTGGAACTATGGTTTCTCGGTGTTGAAACTACAGTTTCCCAATGCTGAAACTTTAGTTTCACGATACAAAACATTTGGTTTCAAACCATGAAACACTTTTTTTAAAGGCATGAAATCAAACTTTCCCAACATGACTGAGAGTAAAGTACTTACGAGATATATTTAAAAGAGGCACAAAAAAAGAGCGAATCATTCCGCCCCACCTTTAAAGAATCCCCACAAATGGGATTCTTCTTTTTTCTTCATTTTCATTTACTCGTTACCTAAAAACGTCTTTTTCCTAATACCTAATCAAAACAATTCTTTTCCTAAAAACTAATCTTAAAATCTAATACCTTAATTTTATAAACTAATACCTTTTAATTATAACCTTTTTTCTAATACCTAAAAATATAAGCAGTTTCACAACTACACTGCAAAGGTATAGCTGTTTGCGAAAACAACAAAGTCCATGATACTAAAAAACACATTTGGGCTTGTTTTTTTGACTTATGTCAAGACATGAAGCAAATTTTAAGTGTAAACCTCACATTTATTCTGACGATAGCCTCTATTTTGAACAAATTCTCCATTTTGCTTTCTAGTTTCATCCATTATTGAGCAGACAAGCAACTAACAAAAAGACAATAAAACAAGATATAAAAGAGCATAATATCACTATTTTCCACAAAAACGCACGATTACAAAACTCGAAGAACAGTCAAATCTCGAACAATCTGCATATTTCTAACTCAAAATTACGGCGATTTTTTCAATTAAGCTGGATTCCTCCCCGGATTTTCAGAAGCAAAAACAGCTTGAAGATACAAGTCTCGCAACTTTTCTGTAACTTTGCAGCGTTTGATAATAAATAAGATAGGAATGGATTTTAAGTACGACGTAATTGTAATTGGTGCCGGACATGCTGGTTGTGAAGCAGCGGCAGCTGCTGCTAATTTAGGTTCCAAAACTTGTCTCATCACTATGGACATGAACAAGATTGGACAGATGAGTTGCAATCCGGCTGTAGGAGGAATCGCCAAAGGACAAATTGTACGTGAAATAGATGCACTGGGTGGACAGATGGGATTAGTGACAGATGAGACTGCCATTCAATTCCGAATTCTAAACCGCTCGAAAGGTCCAGCCATGTGGAGCCCCCGCGCCCAATGCGACCGGGCTAAGTTCATTTGGTCCTGGCGGGAGAAACTGGAAAATACACCCAACCTTCATATCTGGCAAGATACCGTATGTGAACTGCTCGTTGAAAACGGTGAGGTCACCGGATTGGTCACCGCATGGGGCGTCACCTTCAAAGCAAAATGCATTGTGCTCACCGCAGGAACTTTCCTCAACGGACTGATGCATGTAGGACGTCATAAATTGCCGGGAGGAAGAATGGCCGAGCCGGCTTCTTATCAGCTGACCGAATCCATCGCCCGTCACGGTATCTCTTACGGAAGGATGAAAACCGGTACTCCGGTACGAATCGACGCGCGTAGTGTGCATTTTGACCAGATGGAAACACAAGACGGTGAATCGGACTTCCACAAGTTCTCATTCATGAATACTAGCACGCACCACTTAAAGCAACTTCAATGCTGGACATGCTACACCAATGAAGAAGTACACCGGATTCTGCGTGAAGGTTTGCCGGATTCTCCCCTGTTCAACGGACAGATTCAAAGTATCGGGCCACGCTATTGTCCGAGCATCGAAACCAAGATTGTCACTTTCCCGGATAAAGATCAGCACCAGTTATTTCTCGAACCGGAAGGAGAAACGACACAAGAGTTATATCTTAACGGATTCTCTTCTTCGCTTCCAATGGAAATACAAATTGCAGCATTAAAACAAATCCCGGCTTTCAAAGATCTGGTTATCTACCGCCCGGGATACGCTATCGAATATGACTATTTCGATCCGACTCAATTAAAACATACGTTGGAATCGAAGATTATCAAAAACTTGTTCTTTGCCGGACAAGTAAACGGAACCACCGGATACGAGGAAGCAGGAGGACAAGGATTGATAGCCGGTATCAATGCACACATTAACTGCCACGGCGGAGAAGCATTTACTTTGGCTCGCGATGAAGCATATATTGGCGTATTAATCGACGATTTGGTTACCAAAGGTGTGGATGAACCTTACCGTATGTTTACCTCGCGTGCGGAATACCGTATTCTGCTTCGCATGGATGATGCCGATATGCGCTTAACAGAGAAAGCATTTAAGCTTGGGTTGGCGAAAGAAGATCGATATCAGTTAGTAAGAAGCAAGAAAGAAGCTGTGGAACAAATCATTTCTTTCGCGCGCAACTATTCGATGAAACCGACACTAATCAACGATGCTCTCGAAAAGATAGGGACAACGCCCCTACGTCAAGGTTGTAAGTTGATAGAGATTCTGAACCGTCCGCAAGTGACAATAGAAAATATAGCAGAATATGTTCCGGCGTTTCAACGCGAATTGGCAAAAGCGACAAGTTCGGATCAAGACCGGAAAGAAGAGATTCTCGAAGCTGCGGAAATCCTAATCAAGTATCAAGGATATATTGACAGAGAAAGAATGATAGCTGAAAAACTAGCACGATTGGAGAGTATCAAGATTAAAGGGAAATTTGATTATTCTACCATTCAGTCCCTTTCCACCGAAGCTCGGCAAAAGCTGGTAAAGATAGATCCGGAAACAATCGCGCAAGCGAGCAGAATCCCGGGAGTCTCTCCTAGCGACATCAACGTGCTGCTGGTACTTTCGGGACGATAAGCGGCAACGTTTCACGTGAAACAAAGAATTTAAAGAAACGATATAATTCAATGATTATGAGCAAAGAAACACTAATCAAAAGCATTCGGGAAGTACCCGATTTTCCGATTCCCGGAATCCTGTTCTACGACGTCACCACTCTATTCAAAGATCCATGGTGCTTGCAGGAATTATCCAATATCATGTTCGATATGTATAAGGATAAAGGAATCACCAAAGTGGTAGGTATAGAATCAAGAGGCTTTATTATGGGACCGATTCTGGCAACCCGTCTGAACGCCGGTTTTATTCCAATCCGCAAGCCGGGCAAACTCCCGGCAGAAACGATTGAAGAAAGCTACGATAAGGAGTATGGCAAAGACACGGTGCAAATTCACAAAGATGCACTGGACGAAAATGACGTAGTTCTACTACATGATGATTTGCTGGCAACAGGAGGCACCATGAAAGCGGCTTGCGAATTGGTGAAAAGATTAAAGCCTAAAAAGGTGTATGTAAACTTCATCATCGAACTGAAAGACCTGAATGGAAAATCGGTATTCGGAGATGATGTAGAAGTAGAATCCGTATTGACTTTATAAAGGAGTTGCATCTATTTGCAGAAAATGTATTAACAGCTCCAAAGGTTTATCTTTTAGGCACGGATTACGCGGACTTCACGGTTTTTATTTTCCCGCGAAATCCGCGTAATCCGTGCCTAAACAGCAATAAGATAGTGAAGCTTAGCTTCAAAACAGTCCCCTTTTTTATTTTAGTAGTCTTTCATCCCTAATGATTATGAATACAAAACCAGAAAGCAGAGCCAATGAATATTTGAAAGGGATTGTAGCCAACCTTCCCGAGAAGCCGGGTATTTACCAATACCTGAACACGGAGGGTACAATTATATACGTTGGAAAGGCTAAAAATCTAAAGAAAAGAGTCTACTCCTACTTCAGCAAAGAGCATGAACCGGGAAAGACACGAGTGCTGGTCAGCAAAATCGCCGATATTCGTTATATTGTAGTCAACACGGAAGAAGATGCGTTATTGCTGGAGAATAATCTGATAAAGAAATATAAGCCGCGCTACAACGTTCTATTAAAGGATGACAAGACATACCCCTCTATTTGCGTACAAAACGAGTGTTTTCCCAGAGTTTTCAGAACAAGGAAAATTATCAGAAACGGTTCTTCGTATTATGGACCGTATAGTCATATACCATCCATGTATGCGGTACTGGATCTGATAAAGCATTTATATCCTTTGCGAACTTGCAGTTTAAACCTAACTCCGGAGAATATACGGGCAGGAAAGTTCAAAGTATGTCTGGAATATCATATAAAGAACTGCGCAGGACCATGCATCGGACTACAATCACAGGAGGATTATCTCAAAAACATTGATGAAATCAAAGAAATCCTGAAAGGAAACACACAAGAAATCAGCCGTATGCTACTGGAAAGGATGCAGACATTAGCTGGTGAGATGAAGTTTGAAGAAGCACAGAAGGTGAAAGAGAAATATCTTCTGATAGAAAATTACCGTTCTAAATCGGAGGTAGTAAGCGCTGTATTGCACAACATAGATGTATTTTCTATTGAAGAGGACGAGTCCAATTCCGCTTTCATCAACTATCTGCATATTACAAATGGTGCCATTAACCAGGCGTTTACATTCGAATATAAAAAGAAGCTGAATGAATCAAAAGAGGAGCTTTTGACACTGGGTATTATCGAAATGCGGGAACGCTATAAGAGTCAATCCAGAGAGATTATAGTGCCTTTTGAACTTGATTTGGAGCTAAACAACATCGTATTTACCGTTCCACAGCGGGGAGATAAGAAGAAATTGCTAGATCTTTCGATTCTAAACGTGAAGCAATACAAAGCCGACCGTCTAAAACAGGCGGAAAAGCTGAATCCGGAGCAAAGAAGTATGCGATTAATGAAAGAGATACAGCAAGAGCTGCATCTGGACAGACCGCCTTTGCAAATTGAATGCTTTGACAACTCAAACATACAGGGTTCTGATGCCGTGGCCGCTTGCGTTGTCTTTAAAAAGGCTAAACCCTCAAAGAAGGATTATCGGAAATACAATATAAAGACGGTTGTAGGACCTGACGACTATGCATCCATGAAAGAGGTCGTCAGAAGACGTTATCAGCGCGTTATTGAAGAAAACGCCCCTCTGCCCGACCTGATTATCACCGATGGTGGAAAAGGCCAAATGGAGGTCGTTAGAGAGGTGATTGAAGATGAGCTGAACTTAACAATCCCGATTGCCGGACTGGCAAAGGACAATCGCCATCGCACATCGGAACTGCTTTTTGGATTTCCTCCGCAGACTATCGGCATCAAACAGCAAAGCCCATTATTCCGTTTGCTGACACAGATTCAGGATGAGGTGCACCGCTTTGCCATCAGTTTCCATCGTGATAAACGCAGCAAACGGCAGGTAGCATCAGCATTAGACAATATCAAAGGGATTGGAGAAAAGACAAAAACAGCGCTTCTGAAAGAATTTAAAAGCGTAAAACGAATAAAAGAAGCCTCTTTTGAGGAGATTTCCGCTGTGATTGGAGAAGCGAAAGCCAAGACTGTAAAAGAAGGTTTGGATAACGAACAACAATAAGGAAACACGTCAGCCAAGGCGGCACTGCTCGAACTTTCGAGCAGTGCCGCTCTAAATTTCAAGCCATAACAATCAATAAGTTGATTATCACTACCAAGATAGCGAATTGACAACAAATAATAACGAATGGCCATATTGACTACGGAGCGAATTCACAATATTTTCCCACCAACACACCGTTTTCTCTTCTGAATTTTGTAAATTTGCCTTTCCTAATCATGAAACAGAATAAATAACAATGAGAATAGTCATACAACGGGTAAGTCATGCGTCAGTAACCATTGAAGGACACTGTAAGTCGTCCATTGGAAAAGGGATGCTGATATTAGTCGGTATTGAAGAAGCAGACGGGCAGGAAGATATCGACTGGCTCTGCAAGAAGATTGTAAATCTACGCATCTTCGATGATGAGAATGGTGTAATGAACAAATCTATTTTAGAAGATGGAGGTGAGATTCTGGTTATCAGCCAGTTCACGTTACACGCTTCTACCAAGAAGGGAAATCGCCCCTCCTATATCAAAGCTGCCAAGCCAGATGTCTCTATCCCACTCTACGAACAATTCTGCAAAGATTTAAGCGGTGCATTGGGAAAAGAAATAGGTACAGGCATCTTTGGAGCGGACATGAAAGTTGAACTTTTAAACGACGGTCCCGTTACTATATGCATGGATACAAAAAACAAAGAATAATAACTAACCATCAACAATTATGACTCTGGAAGAAGCACAGAAACAAGTGGACCAATGGGTGAAAACATACGGTGTCCGCTACTTCAGCGAGTTGACCAATATGGCAGTTCTCACGGAAGAGGTAGGAGAACTGGCGCGTGTCATGGCCCGCAAATATGGAGATCAATCCTTTAAAGAGGGAGAGAAAGATAATATAGATGAAGAGATAGCAGACGTTTTATGGGTGCTTCTCTGCATTGCCAACCAGACAGGTGTAGACATAACCACTGCTTTCCGGAAAAGTATGGAAAAGAAAACGAAACGAGATAATAAAAGACATATCAACAACCCAAAACTGAAAGATCATGGAAGAGAATAACTCACAGCCCAACAAGTACAATACCGCATTGGCAAAGTATAATACCAATTTGAGCGATGCAGATATTCAAGCTCGCGTAGCTGAATTGATTGAGAAAAAAGTGCCGGAAAACAACACGGAAGATGTTAAGAAGTTCCTGTTCAACTGTATTGATCTGACTACTTTGAATAGTACAGACAGTGACAAAAGTGTTATGCACTTTACCGAAAAAGTCAATCAGTTTGACGACGAATATCCTGATCTGAAAAATGTTGCAGCAATCTGTGTATACCCCAATTTTGCAGCCATCGTTAAGAATACGCTGGAGGTAGACGGAGTCAATATAGCCTGTGTATCAGGAGGTTTCCCCTCTTCACAGACATTTATTGAAGTAAAAGTGGCAGAAACAGCATTAGCAATCGCAGAAGGCGCAGATGAAATAGATATTGTCATTTCCATCGGCAAATTCCTAAGCGGAGACTACGAAGGAATGTGTGAAGAAATACAGGAATTAAAGGAAGTTTGCAAGGAACGCCACCTCAAAGTGATCCTCGAAACTGGTGCACTAAAGAGTGCTTCCAACATCAAGAAAGCCTCTATCCTATCCATGTATTCGGGCGCAGACTTCATCAAAACTTCCACCGGCAAGCAACAGCCTGCCGCTACTCCGGAAGCCGCTTATGTGATGTGTGAAGCCATCAAAGAATACTACCAGAAGACCGGAATCAAGATTGGATTCAAACCGGCGGGTGGCATCAATACCGTTAATGATGCGATTATTTACTACACAATTGTAAAAGAGCTATTGGGTGAAGAATGGCTGGATAATCAACTGTTCCGCCTGGGAACCAGCCGCTTAGCCAACCTCCTTCTTTCTGACATCAAAGGGGAAGAAATCAAGTTCTTCTAAGCTAAAGGCTACATTAGCAATCAAATACGCCTTACCGCGCGATTCCCGTACTCCGGGAACCGACGCGGTATTTTTTATTTAAGAAAATCTAAAGATAGTTACAGGAGAATTCAGAAAAATACTTATCTTTGTAAAAGGTTTAGCGATGAAAATATAGCTAATTAGTTATATTAGAGAACGTTTCATTTATTACCAATTCCTGGAATTCGGCAAAATTCAAAGTTATGAATGGTAATAAGCAAACGGGTCTCACGCACCTTCATGTATATACTTTTGTTATATATCGAATGGAGCGTGGGACTGTTGCTTGTATACTCATAACGGCTTGCCGAAGCCTCAGGAAAATACATGGCAACAGTTCTCACGCTTTTCATGAACCTTTGGAGGTATTAGGATGGACGCATATACAAGAACCTTAAGATTCAATCACAACCCTCTGAACCTCATCCTCGGAGCAGAGAAAAAGAAGGGGCTACGCATCGGTTATATGGAAGCCGGACTGCAAGGCTTCTATCTCAACTCCATGGAGACCGGAATCCATCCGCAAAAGCTATCCAAACTGCTGACAGAGGAGTTTCACTGCACCGATAATGAGTCCGTCACCGGACTATTCCAGTTCCTTATCAACGAAGGAGACAGAGTCTCCTACCAGATTATGCTCCCCTATTTACTCTCTACAGAGAACATCAACGAGTTCGAAAACATCATTCAAAAGCGTTTTTTCGGAGTGGAACGCTTTATCCGTCAAGGAAAGAATCTATACAAATTCGTGAAATATACAGAGGAAAGAAGGGACCCTATTATATGGATAAATGACTTGGAAAAAGGCATTATCGGATGGGATATGGGACTGCTTGTGAGCCTGGCGCGCGCCTCCCAAGCATGTGGTCACATCACCAAAGAGAAAGCCTGGGACTACATAGAGCAAGCCGCCAAATTATGTTCTTTAGATCTTCATACAGCGGAAGAAATAGACAAGAGTTTCCTTTTAGGAAAAGCGATGAAATCGGAAAAGATAGAAGATTGGGACCGGTTATTATTGTGCTATTCACTTCTGGCAAAATACCGGAAGTAACTATTTTTCGCGGTCTACTACGTAATCCAGATAAGCCCGGAGAGCTGCACAGATATCGGAATCCGGCAAAGAAGCCAATAGATTGAAGGCTTTTTGCTTATAGACATTCATAGTCTGAACCGCATATTCAATACCTCCGTTTTCTTTAATAAACGAAATCAAATGAGCTATTTCATCGAGAGTAGCCGTACCCTCCTTTACTTTGATTGCAATTTCTTGCGCTTCCTCGTTTTTCGTCGTATTCAGCACATACAAAGCGGGTAATGTCAGTTTACCTTCAAGCATATCATTACCCGTAGGTTTACCAATCTCCTTATTATCAAAGTAATCGAAAATATCATCCTTTATCTGGAAACAGATACCAATATATTCGCCCAGCAAACGGGCAAGTTCAGCTTCTCCCTCACCCACACCCACCGAGAAAGCGGCAGCCTTTGTGCAGGCAGCAAAAAGAGCAGCAGTTTTCTTGCGGATTACATCAAAATAGACTTCCTCGGAAAAACTGTGATTACTTACATTTGAAAGCTGAAGCAATTCACCGTCAGCAAGATCCTGTCCAAGAGTGGACACCAGCTGAATAATACGATGGCTGTTTGTCAGTTCGGCGTGTACAAGACTGGTTGCCAATAAATAGTCACCCGTCAGCACCGCTACTTTATTATTAAAGATAGCATTTACCGAGAGCTGTCCACGACGTTCGGAACTTTCATCCACTACGTCATCATGTACCAGGCTGGCCGTATGAAGGAGTTCCAGTGAAACAGCCGCATGAAGAGTGGAAGGACATATAGCTCCATAAAGACGTGCCACGAGTAAAACAAGAATAGGCCGCATCATCTTACCATTCCTCTGCCGTATGTGAGATACGACGCTATCGAGCAATGCATTTGAACTGGAGAGAGAACTATCAAAAAGTTCTTTGAAGTCGCCCAGTTCCGCTTCAATCGGAGTTCTGATAAGTGAGATACTGTCCATTTATTACACAATTTGAGCACAAAAGTAATAATAAAACGCTTAATACCGTATTTTTTTGTACTTTTACCATGAAAAATTAATTAAATCTATGGATTCAGGTAATAAATTATTTCTTTTAGACGCTTATGCATTGATATATCGGGCGTATTACGCCTTTATTAAGAACCCAAGAATCAATTCCAAAGGATTCAACACTTCAGCCATACTGGGTTTTGTGAACACCCTCGAAGAAGTACTGAAAAAAGAGAATCCCACTCATATAGGAGTAGCCTTCGACCCCGCAGGTCCCACCTTCCGCCACGAGGCTTTTGAACAATATAAAGCACAACGCGAAGAAACTCCGGAAGCAATCCGTCTTTCCGTACCTATTATAAAGGATATTATACGCGCCTACCGCATCCCTATTCTGGAAGTGGCAGGCTACGAAGCCGATGATGTGATAGGTACGCTCGCTACCGAAGCCGGTCGCCAGGGTATCACTACCTATATGATGACTCCCGACAAAGATTACGGGCAGCTGGTAAGTGACAAAGTATTTATGTATCGCCCTAAACACACAGGAGGTTTCGAAGTGATGGGCGTTGAGGAAGTGAAAGCCAAGTTTGACATTCAGTCTCCGGCACAGGTGATCGATATGCTCGGACTAATGGGTGACTCTTCGGATAACATCCCCGGATGTCCCGGAGTAGGAGAAAAGACTGCTCAAAAACTAATCTCCGAATTCGGAAGCATCGAAAACCTATTGGAACATACCGACCAACTGAAAGGAGCATTGAAAACAAAAGTGGAAACCAACCGGGAAATGATTACGTTCTCGAAATTTCTCGCCACCATTAAAATCGATGTCCCCATCCAACTTGAAATGGATGCTCTTGTCCGCGAAGAAGCAGACGAAAATTCACTTCGTAGCATTTTCGAGGAATTAGAATTTAGAACACTCATTGACCGGGTGCTCAAAAAAGATATTTCCGGAAACGGAATAACCTCTGCCACCGGAAGCAAAGTTGCCACTGGAAAAAGCGCCCCCTCTCCTCTTCCACTTTTTCCCGAAGAAGGAGGCGGAATGCAAGGCGATTTATTTGCGAATTTCACGCCCGATGAACCGGGTGAAGCAAAAAAATCGAACCTAGAGACGTTAGAATCGCTCACTTACAGCTACCAACTCATTGATACAGAGGATAAAAGGCAGGAAATTATTCAAAAGTTGCTTACATCGAAAATTCTCTCGTTAGATACGGAAACTACCGGAACTGAACCAATGGATGCCGAATTAGTCGGAATGAGCTTTTCGATTGCAGAAAATGAAGCTTTTTATGTTCCCGTACCATCGGACCAAGACGAAGCGTTAAAAATCGTAAATGAGTTCCGTCCGGTCTTCGAAAATGAGAATTCATTAAAAGTCGGACAAAATATCAAGTACGACATGATTGTTCTTCAAAATTATGGCGCAACAGTAAAAGGTCCGCTTTTCGATACGATGATCGCTCATTATGTTCTTCAACCGGAACTTCGTCACGGCATGGATTATCTTGCGGAAATTTACCTGCACTATCAGACTATCCACATTGACGAACTGATAGGTCCCAAAGGAAAGAATCAGAAGAACATGCGCGATCTCGACCCGAAAGATGTATATCTGTATGCCTGCGAAGATGCAGACGTAACTCTGAAACTGAAAAATGTACTGGAGAAAGAGCTGAAAGAAAATGACGCAGAACGTTTGTTCTATGATATAGAAATGCCGCTAGTTCCCGTATTGGTTAATATAGAACGGAACGGGGTATTGCTGGATACGGAAGCATTGAAGCAGTCGTCCGCCCATTTCACCGCCCAGATGGAGCAAATCGAAAAAGAGATTTACGAATTGGCCGGTGAGACTTTCAACATCGCTTCGCCCAAGCAAGTCGGTGAGGTGCTGTTTGACAAACTGAAAATCGTAGAGAAGGCAAAAAAGACTAAGACCGGCCAGTACGTCACCTCGGAAGAAGTGCTCGAAAGCCTCCGGCACAAACATCCGGTAGTAGAAAAGATTTTGGAACATCGTGGACTGAAAAAGCTATTGGGCACGTATATCGACGCACTCCCCCAGCTTATCAATCCACGCACAGGAAGGGTGCACACCTCTTTCAACCAGACTGTAACCGCTACGGGACGTCTTAGTTCAAGCAATCCGAACTTACAAAATATCCCTATCCGCGACGAGAATGGAAAAGAAATCCGCAAGGCTTTCATCCCCGATGAAGGCTGCCTCTTCTTCTCTGCCGACTATTCGCAAATTGAATTGCGCATCATGGCACACCTTAGCGAGGATAAGAATATGATTGATGCTTTCCTTAGCAATCACGATATTCATGCGGCCACTGCTGCCAAAATTTATAAGATCGACCTGAAAGACGTAGGTTCCGACATGCGCCGTAAAGCCAAGACTGCCAATTTCGGTATCATCTATGGCATATCCGTATTTGGTCTTGCCGAACGAATGAATGTAGACCGCAAAGAAGCCAAAGAGTTAATCGACGGTTACTTTGAAACTTATCCGGGAGTGAAAGCATATATGGATAAAAGCATTCAGGTGGCCCAGGAAAAAGGCTATGTGGAAACAATCTTCCATCGGAAGCGCTTCTTACCGGACATCAATTCGCGGAATGCCGTTGTACGCGGATATGCGGAACGAAATGCCATCAACGCCCCTATCCAGGGAAGCGCGGCAGATATTATAAAAGTAGCAATGGCACGTATCTATCAACGGTTCCAGGCTGAAGGAATACAAGCCAAAATGATCCTGCAAGTACATGACGAATTAAATTTCAGCGTTCCTGTCAATGAAAAAGAGCGTGTAGAAGAAATCGTCATCGAAGAAATGGAGAAAGCATACCGCATGCACGTCCCCTTGAAAGCAGATTGCGGATGGGGCAAAAACTGGCTTGAGGCACATTAAACCATCAAGTGAATAAAGGCCACCTCAATAAGGAATTGCTATCTTTTAGACACTAATTGCACAAGGAGACTCCATCTTATCAGGGGCCTTCGCTTACAAAATAGAAGCAAGTATGGGTAATAACATTATTTAACTCTGTATCCAGAAAGCTAGAAAAAAGATTCCTTTTTCGACGAAGTGATTCATTCTATATCCGGCAGATTGACTGCCGGATATTTTTTTGTCACCAATATTGGCAAAAAGCTAGTTATCACCCGCCTCCACTCTTGACATTTTGACAATCTTTTATCTTCAAAAATGCATAAATACCAAATTAACATGTAGATTTGCAGCGTAAAACCAATGCATTTGGTAGACAAATGAAAGTATAACCCAAAAACTTAAATAGCCATGAAAGCAAAAGTATCTTTAAAAATGTTCGTTTTATCTGCAGCTCTTCTTGTTGTATCGCTTGCTACTTCTGCACGTAGCTACGATAATCAATTGATTTATAATCCAATCGAGGAGAATGGTATGACAGTGGGACAAACCGTTTACAAAATGGACGGAAATACACTTGCCAACTACATGAAGTACAATTACAAGTACGATGACAACAAACGTATGATTGAAAGCGAAGCCTTGAAATGGAACAATAGCAAGGACGCATGGGAAAAAGACCTACGCATCAATTATACTTATGAAGGCAAGACCGTTACTACGAATTATTATAAATGGAACGCTAAAAAACAAGCCTACGTACTGGTACCCGAAATGACCGTTACGATGGATAATACAAATATGTAACATAAACTCTCTCATTCTAATATTCTAACAATCGAGTAGGAGGAAAACGAAGTAGTTTTCTTCCTACTTTC
>NZ_QSUR01000016.1:0-139063 GCF_003439055.1 Bacteroides sp. OM05-10AA | reverse complement strand
CGTTCGATAGATCAGCTAAAGCATACGTAGTCCCGAGAGAACTTTGCAAGAAAAGCCCTATGATTATAACTACTATTTTTCTACTTAAATTGTTCATATCAAATTTAGTGTTTGAATAAATTTATTATTTCCAGCGCCCAACAGCAAACCAATAATACGGCCACGGCGAATACCCACCCCCGCCACTGTCAGCACTATATCTTATACACATTCTAATACTAGATGTCGTTTTTGATACAAGAATTGGTGCTATTACAACAGATTCAGATGTATTATAATAAACTCCTATACCTGATATAATATAATCGCTATTCAAAAAAGAACTATTCAAATAAATTGTTTTTATAGTTGCTGCTCCAGTTACGTATCCCCATTGAATCATTAGCCCATCTGGTAGCTTATAATATCCGTTCTGGGATAGGCTTTTTGTTGACACATTGGAAAAATCTTTTAATGCGGCGTTCGTCCCGAGAGAACTTTGCGCAAAAATGACTACAATAATGGCTACCAATTTTCTACTAAAGTATATCATTTTTATTTCGGTATTAAATTATTTTACTTCCAACGGCCAATTGCAAACCAGTTTATCCCTTCTGTTGCATAAACATAGTATTCAGATCCATATGTAGCAACTGGAACCAAAACAAAATAAGTTGTATATTGCGTCTTAATCTTACATGACACAACTGAAATACTATCTACTGTACTATCATAAACCCCAACTATTGCTATATATTTGTTATCATAAAAAGATGTGGGTAAATAGATACTCCTATTTCTGTATGAAGAAGCTAAATTCCCCCATTGAATCATCAAGCCATCAGGCAGTTTATAATATCCATTCTGTCCGAGGTTCCTTGTAACAACATTGGAAAAATCTTTCAATGCTGCGTTGGTCCCGAGAGAACTTTGCAAGAAAATAATCACTAAAATAATTCTTAATTTTCTACTAAAACAATTCATAAGCAAATTGATGTTATAATATTTCTACTTCCATCTTCCTATTGCGATCCATCCGAATATCTCCCCAGCTTCAATTGTTGGACCTACCGAATAGACTTTGAAATAAGATATATTTTTCCCATTTATCATTTTTACTATAGAATTCATAACAGAAGAAATAGCAGTAGTTACTACAACATACGAGGTATTATAAAAACTAGTAGGAAAGTAAACTATTTGATTTACCCCATTTCCTCCAGTTCCCCACTGAATCAATAACCCATCCGGTAGCTTATAATATCCATTTTGTCCAAGGTCCTTTGTTGACACATTGGAAAAATCTTTCAACGCTGCATTTGTCCCGAGAGAACTTATGTAAAAAATGACCCGCAATAGATAAAATGAATACTATCTTTTTGAATAGATGAATCACTCTGTTCATTACACTTATGTATTTATATTTTATAATATAAATTCAAATCTGGTAATATGATAACTTTGCATAATGGTGATAAGGAAATAGAAATTGAAGTAAAGGATGAAAGCTACTCTTATGAAGCTATCATGGGAGAATATACACTCACTTTGTATTTTTCTCATCCGGGATATATTGAAATTCCGGTTGGCTCCTGGTGTGACTTCTACGGGAAGCGTTATTCTTTGAAGAGGGATAGCAATTTCAAGAAGAACGGTGAACGTAACTTCGAATATACTCTGATTCTGGAAACTGGGGAGGCTGATGCTATGCTGTGGAAAGTACGTCATACCGTTGACAGAAGTATTAAATTCTCATATACAGCCAAGCCACATGAACACCTACGTCTACTCGTTGAAAACCTGAACCGTCGGAGTACCGGTTGGAAAGTCGGTGATTGCATTGAAGGAACGGAAAAAGTAATCAACTACAATCACACCTATATTCTTGATGCTTTCAATCAACTTGCAGAACTATATGAAACAGAATGGCAGATCATTGAAGAAACGGTTGAAGGAAACCAAATTAAGACTATCCATCTGCGTAAAGTTGAGTATAACAAGGAGAACCCTTTGAAACTGTCGTATGGTAAAGGCCACGGTTTTAAGGTCGGTGTTGGTCGCGAATCCGGGGAGATACCACCCGAAATAATTTTGGTAGAAACTACAGATCGCAATATTGATTATTCTACATACGGATCTAAGTACCTGTTACTTCCAAAGAATAAGACTATCCGATTTGATGGAATCAAATTTGAGAATGAAGAGGGCTTCGATTCTACTAAGGCACGTATCTATAAGACCGATGCGGATGGAACTTGTGTCATGCGTGCCGATAAAGAACTTACAACAGCAAAGGAAGATAGTCTGGACTGTACAGCTATTTATCCTTCCCGTGTCGGTACTGTCAGTGCTGTTATTGAAGTGAACAAGAAGAATAACTTCTTTGACTTTGTAGATAAAGACATCCCGGAAGAGTTGAATTTCGAAGATTGTCTCATAGCTGGAGAAAGTATGACTGTCATTTTCCAAACCGGCATGCTTACAGGCAAGGAGTTCGAAGTAAAGTATATCCATGAAGCGAAAGACAAGAAAGAGGCACGTCGATTTGAAATTGTTCCGCAAGAAATTGATGGGATAACAATGCCGGAACCGGAAGTCTGGCGCCCGAAGGTTGGTGATACATACGCAGTGTTCGGAATGCAATTGCCGAAGGCTTATATCTGTAATGACAGCACACAAACAGGTGCGAGCTGGGAAGCTTTCAAGGAAGCAGCAAAATACCTGTATGAACATGAAGATAAAGCATTCATATTTACCGGGACATTGGACGGCATTTGGGCTAAAAAACGCTGGTTGGAGATAGGCGGTAAAATAGTACTCGGAGGGTATGTTGATTTCTATGATACGCAATTTCATCCGGAAGGTTCTCTTATTCGCATGATCGGAATCAAGCGCTATATTAATAATCCATATTCTCCGGAAATAGAGTTGTCAAACGAACCAGTCAGTACATCTGTTTCAAGTGATCTGAATAAGATTGAGACGAACAAAGTAGAGGTAGATATCAAGCATAAGGACGCCCTGCAGTTTACTAAGCGTCGGTTCCGGGATGCAAAGGAAACGATGTCCATGCTTGAAGATGCACTGCTGAACTTCTCCGGCTCTGTCAATCCAATAACCGTTTCAACCATGCAACTGCTTGTAGGTGATGAAAGCCTGCAATTCCGTTTTGTCAATTCAAAAACGAATCCAGTTCAGGTATCTCACAATATTACTTATAATGCCAGCACAAGAATACTGAACGCTCCGGCAGGAATCCTTCAGCATTTAACACTCGGCATTAGTTCTCTTTCTTCTTCACATAAGGCAGACGAATATAAGTACTGGGATATGGCTGAATACAATTCTCCGGCACTCATTGACCCGGAAAAGAAATATTATCTATATGCTAAAGTTGGCAAGGAGAATCAAGCCGGAACATTCCTCTTGAGTGAAACAGCTATTAAAATGGAACAGATAGCTGGATATTATCATTTACTCACTGGAGTGCTTAACAGCGAGTATGAAGGTAGTAGAAGCTTTGTTCAGTTATACGGATTTACTGAAATTCTGCCGGGCCGCGTAACAACAGAAAGAATCCTTTCGCCGGATGGTGATACATATTTCGATCTGGTAAAAAGTGAGATAGGCGGTAACATTCAAATAAAAGCAGGTTCTTCCGGATTGGAAAATCTGTCTGAATGGGAAGCTGCTCATCAGGAAATAAAGGATGCAGCTAAAGCGGCCAAAGATGCTGCCGATTCAGTGGAAGGACTTCATAACTATGTAGATGGAGCCTTCGCTGACGGTCTTATAGACGAAACAGAGGCAAAAGCTATTGAAAAGTATATCAATACGATCAACAACACTAAACAAGCTATCGAAGCAACTTATAATAAACTCTACACGAATGTTTATTTATCCGGCTCTGCAAAGGTTGGTTTGCTCAATGCTAAGGTTACATTGATGGGAAGTATTGAAAACTTGATTAATGCTATCAATGCTGCAATTTCTGATGGATTCACGACAACAGAAGAAAAGAAAGACGTGGATAGTAAATTCACTCTTTTTAATTCTGCCTATGCTGATTTTAATACTGCTGTTGAAGAAGCAAATAAGGCAATACAGGATAAACTAAAGGAATATTCCGACGAGGCACTGAAACAAGCGATACAAGCTTTAGAGGATGCAGCGAACGCTGCTAAGGCTGCGCAGGACGCTGCCGATTCAGTCGATGGCTTACATGATTATGTGGATGGCGCATTTGCGGACGGTATCATTGACGGGGCGGAAGCGAAAGCCATTGAAAAATATCTGAATACAGTCAAAAATACAAAATCTGCCGTTGAAGCTACATATAATAAACTATATGTGAATACCTATCTGGAAGGTTCTACAAAAACAGCCTTACTTAATGCCAAGGTATCCTTATCTGGTGCTATTGATAATCTTATGGCTGCAATCAATACAGCTATTGCAGATGGACAAACGACTATTGAGGAAAAAAAGAATGTAGATGATAAGTTCGCTTTATTCAACTCTGCTTTAGCTAGTTTTAATACAGCTGTTGAAGAAGCAAACAAAGCTATTCACGACAAACTGAAAAGCTATTCCGATGAGTGTACAGCCGATTTGAAAGTACTCAATACTCAAATCTCCGCACAAGTAACTCGAGTTGACAGCCTGACGCAGCGGATAGATACTGCAGGTTGGATTACTACAGCTGACGGTAATAAGATATATGCTTCTAAAGAACTGGAAAACGGCAATACGCTTATATCTTATATTAACCAGGCAGCAGGTGAAACGACGATTCATTCATCTAAAATTAACCTTGAAGGTGCTGTTACAATCACCGCACTTCATAGTGATCTGCAGACAATGATTAATTCTAAGATTGATCGTGATGGATTGGGTAAGTTGGCATTTGAGGATGCGGTTGAATATGTAAAACTTGGTACTACAATTGTTGTAGGCGGGTATTTGAATACTGATTTGATAAAGGTTCGCAGGATAGATGCTGACTCCGGGTTCATAGGTGGTTTTACTATCGAAAATGGACGTCTCGTTTGGACGCGTTCAGGGTATTTTGGCGGAACATCTCGTAGTTTGAAATTAGGTTCTGGAACGGCAAAAGAAGGCGTTGTTAACGTTACTTTCAATGCAGAAACAGACGGACGTTTTGGGATCGCATCTATTGGTTCCAATTTTGGTGGAGCTTGTATTTATGCTTCCAGGAATCTAAATGCATCAGACAGAAGCTACCCACTGGCTAGTACAACATACGCCGGCTTTTTTGATGGAGGAGTTTATGTGAAAGGTTCTTTATCGAGTGAATTATGCCTTGCCGATAATTTTGGTTGTATTACAAGCCGGAATTCAGATGGAAGTATAAACTATTACCAAGGAATTGATTTTGATTTTGGTAGTAATATGAAGTTCAGAAAAGGACTATTAGTATCAATCGCTTAATATTAATGATTATGAAATTAAATTTAAACAAACCTTTAATAGATTTTAGAGGTAAGGAAGCCATTAAAATAGTCAATGGCAAGGAACAGAAGCAGTTTCTTCGTGATATGGTTTCGGAAGCGCTTTATGCTGCCGGTATGAATCCTCAATCAGGTATGGATATGGCAAAAAAACTACGTGCCTACAATATGCTCCAACAAATCATAAATAACCGAGGAATACTTGAGATTACAACAGAAGACGCTACTCTCTTAAAGGAGATTTGTGCAGATGTCTTTACGGCAGGTGCTTTCGGGCAAATTAATGAACTAATTGAAGGAGGAGGTAAAGAATGAACATTACATCAACTAACAGTACTGCCACAACTAAGGTTACGGACGCTATCAGGATTAAGTACAGAATGTCAACCCGTGGTACCGAGGCTATCAAAGATATTACTGCCGAGATTATTAAGGATGAAGCCACAGTAGGTTTCTTCAATACTTCGCGAAATGGAGTAACCGGCTTTTCTCTACATGAGGATCACGGGCTGACTCCCGAGGAAGTGAAACAAGTATTTCAGACAGCTATTGATGATTGTAGCGAGGTATTAAAATAAAGTATTAATATTTTAGATAAAAATGATATGGATTATTTCAAAAACTTACTTATTGGATTGGTTACCGGCATAGCTGCTTATCTCAATCCTATTTCTGGGGAGATCAAAAGTCTTATTGCTGTATTTGCCCTCAATTTCATTTGCGGGCTACTTACTGCACTCCTTATCAATCATGAGAGTTTTTCTTTTAAAAAGGCTTGGAGGTGTATCGTAGAAGCAACTATTTTCTTTGCCTTGGTTAGCTGCATCTACTTTATTGGTGAACACAAAGGAAATCCGGAAGGTGCGCTACAATGTGTTTCATTTATTACGTATAGCGTTTTCTATTTCTACGGGGTGAACATTCTAAGGAATATCAAAGAAATTCTACCCAACTCTAGCAATGGCCATAAGGTAGTAGCTTTCTTGCACTATGTATTAAGTGTTGAGTTTATAAAGAACATCCCCTATTTAACGAACTACTTACAAAAAGGAGACGCAAAATGAAAACTATTGATGCTATTATCATTCATTGTTCGGCCACACGTGCCGGACAGGATTTATGTGCAAAGGACATTGACCGGATGCACAAGCAAAGAGGCTTTAGTCAGATCGGTTATAACTTCGTCATAGACCTTGATGGAATGGTAGAGAATGGCCGCCCACTATCCATTGACGGGGCACACTGCAATACGAAGGGATTCTCTGATTTATCCTATAATAAGCATAGCGTTGGCATCTGCTACATCGGTGGGCTAGACACATCTGGAAAACCTGCAGATACACGTACTCCAGCTCAAAGGACAGCACTATGCGAATTGGTCGCGAAGCTCTGTAAGGAATACCCTATAATTGAAGTACTCGGACACCGTGATACTTCTCCGGATCTGGACGGCAGCGGAGAGGTAGAGCCAAAAGAATATATTAAGGCGTGCCCCTGCTTCGATGTTAAGAGTGAATTTTCTAATTTTCTTCGTAATACAGTGATCCGGCCATGAAAATACTAATTTATATAACCATATTCCTGATGTCGGGAATATGGTTCACTTCCTGCAAAACTTCTCGTAACATAGAGACGCAAAAGCAGATTGACTATTCAGGGGATTTCTTGTATTTGCGAAACTTAATTGAATCACTACGGCTGGATGTGAATAAGCAAACGAAAATTACTACTGACAAGTTGAGTGATCTGAAAATTGAGAATAAAACAGTTTACTTGTCGCTTCCGGATTCAACCGGAAAACAATACCCGGTCAAAGAAAGTACTACCACCGCTTCCAAACAGGAGCAAGAACGGACCGAAATTTATGAAACATTATCTATTACTTTACAGCAATTTTCTAATCGATTGGATACGATAAATAACAAAATGAATGCCTTAATGAATCAGAAAGAAAAAGTCATCGAATTATCTTGGTGGGATTTGCATAAAGATAAAGTCTATATAGGTATCATTATCTTAATCGGCATTGGCTGGCTTATATATAAAAAGAGAAGGAAGTAGTAGGTAAACATTGTTTCCTTGTATATTGTTATAATATAAATATATTATAAAACATACCCTCTTATTATGGCTAGATCATTTTTTTTACATTTCTTTGCAAAAATAAAAATACCGATGAAAAAGGAAACAATGCAAATTAAGTTTGAAGGTCAAGAACATCAGATTGATTCTAATACACTGATCAACGCGCTTATTCATTATAATACAATTATTGCAGAAGCTAATAAGGAACTTGGTGGAGGAGCAAGAAGTGTATCAGTCAAAGTTAATGCGATAGAGAAGGGATCTTTTGTTATTGATATAGCATTATTGGAGAACGTTATAGCATCCATCTTTTCTTCTGGAAGCGTTGGCTATTTATCGGATTTGGTATCTGTTGCTGGAGGTGTTTTCTCGGCATATAGCTATTTTAAAGGTAAGCCTATAAAAAGTGAAGAAGAGAAAGATACAGCTAAATTAGAAATCAAAATAGAGGGGAATAATAATACAATTGGAGATACAATAATCAATGTGTATAATCAACCTATTGTAAGAGAGGCTATCAGTAAATCCATTGAAACGGCAGATGAAGATGCTAATGTAGAGGGGATGACTATTTCTGTCGATAAGATGAAACCTATTCATTTTGAAAGAAAAGACTTCAAAGAACTTATTTATTCGGATTTCGATACAGAAAAGGAAATTCCAAATGAGGATGAAGAAGTTGTTGATGCTATATTGGTAATAACTAAATTGTCTTTCGAAAAGGGAGCTACATGGCAGTTTCTGTATAATGGATTTAAAATATCTATAATAGTAAAAGATGATGCCCTCATGAAGCATATAGATAGTGGCGCAAGATTCGCAAAAGGGGACTCAATAAAGGTAAAAATGAAAATTATAAAAAAATACAATCCTGAATATAAAGCTTATGAAAATAAGGGATATAAAATCTTGGAATTTATAGAGCATATAACAGCTCCTGTACAAAATAGATTGTTTTGAACAAATTATTATTGTAAGTCGCTTGTCGTCATAATCCATTGCCCCGTCTCTCTGATTCGTTTTTTATTTTACCCTACTTGCATTGTATATTTGAACTTTTCATATCTTTGCAAAAAAAGATCCATAATGAAAGTCAAACATGAATATGCAAGAATGCCGGCCAATGAGGTTTGGAATGTAGTAGTAGCTTATATTAATAAGAACAAGCAGTTTTTATCCTCTACTGGTATTAAATATAACGCCAAGGTCATAATTGATTCTATAGAATACAAAGGTGGAAGGGAAGGAAGTGTTAGAGCCACTGAAGGAGAGACTATCAATAAGAATCAATTTATTTCCGCATTTAGGCAAGTCCGTGATATGGAATGTATCAATACCCAAAATGTCAAACCGTATATTGACAGAAAGCAAACTCCATTTATTGGCTTACTAAAGTCTACTAGAATTATTGAGTAAAATAGAATTATGGCACATTTTAGAAATATAAATGATGTAAAGATTCTTTCCGATATTAATCTTTATAGTATGTTAGAGAAAAAACTGGAATGGGATAAAGCAGGTGAAAAGGCAAAAATGACTGTAAATGGTTGTTCTATTTTTGTGTTTGTTTCTATTGAAGATAAGTTGGAATCTTATTTGGGATGTGATATAACTTTCAATATTTCAAGAAGTTATGAAAACATACAGATAGCTACAGAATTTGCAAAACGAATACGAGGTGTTCATTTATCGAAGATAAGAAATTATCAATAATATTGTTCTTAGTTGAGCTTTTTTGCGACATCGTTGACTGATAAATGTTGATTAAAGGATTTTTAACACTAACCTATGAAAAGGTTCTGATACTGCATTATTTACTCCAATAGGAATGAGCCTCGACTAAGTGTAGTCGGGGCTTTTTAATTATTATTTGTCGTATATAAAATAATCATATATATTTGTCCAAATAAAATTGATATACTATGGAATACTTAGATGAATTTAAGGAATTTGTAAATTACTGTAATCAAAATGGCAAATATGTTGGTTGGGGAAACCCTAACTCTAAAATACTAATAGTGGGTAAAGAGTCTGCAATGGAAGAACCTGATGAGTCTTATAACAGCAATGCATCTATGTGGGATAATCATGTTAGTAATGATACAATTATGGAGTTATGTCATAAAGTAGAACAAGATGTTAACGTAGCAAAGGGGTGGGGTGTAAATACTTGGAGCAAGTACCAGAGATTAAAAGATTATATCTATGGCAGCGAAGGGTTTCACAATCGGTATGTTGATTTCCCAACTCAAATATTTACTACCGAGATAAATGATACCCCTAGTCTCCGAACTGCTCAAGCCGATAAAAGTGGAATTTCCTCACGGAAAGAATTATTCCAGGTATCCTCCTTTATTCAAAGTTTTCCTGTGATTATATTAGCATGTTCTAATTATATTCAGAATAATGACAATATTCGCGAGATAGATAAGATTTTTGGTGTCACTTATGATGGTGATGATGTCGGTAGATTTTTGTTTAATAAAGGGAATTGGTTTTATACTCATCATGATGCCAGTGGTAGAAAACTTGTAATCCACACTCGTCAGCTAAGTGCGGATGTAAAGGATGATATGTTAAAGGAGATGGCAAAAATAATAAAAAAACATTTGGAAAGGTATGTTTGATTTATTAAATCGCTATAATAAACAGGGATGTTTAAAATTTACAATTAATGACAATTTGAATAGAGAATGTGAGAAGGCTCAAATTCCTGATGATTGTTGTGGAGTGTATATTGTATATGGCTATTTTAAAGGGACGAAGGTTCCAGTTTATATCGGAAGTTCAGGGCATATAGAAAATGGAAAGACAGTGCATCGCAAAGGAGGACTAAAAAGACGAATAATTGGGAAGCAGCAAAAGACTCCTAGATGGAAACTGTGGCCTGAAAAAATGCGTGCGCTATCTATCTGCGAATTGGAAATATGTTGGTATAATACAGAAAATGACAATCCGTTACTAGTAGAATACTGTTTAATATTGGAGTCTGTTATACAAAATAAAAGATTACCTCTTTGGAATAGCGAATTAAAATTGAGTAGGGAATTGAAAGGTGAGTTTGAAGATTTTGTAAACAAGAAGAATATTGAATGTTTAAAAATATAATATGGAAAATAAATGCGATCATAACTTCGTTCTAGAATTATGATATTTTTGTTATTAACTTAAATAAGTCTCCAGTATGAATAGAATTATAATTATTGGTAATGGTTTTGATTTAGCTCACAATTTAAAGACCGGATATAAGGATTTTATTAATGACTATTGGGCAGTTGTTGAAGAACAGGTATATGGTAGATACTGGCAGTGGTTAGACCAGCATTATGGAGGGTCCAAACACATCCCTGAAAATTACAAAGATAATTTTGTGTGTATTGAAAAAGAGTGTGGTAAAACTGAAACCAATAAAGTTTGTTTTTCATATAATGAAAATAGTCCTTTTGGAAAACTATGTACATTAATCAATGAGTATAATAGTGTCCCTAATACATCAGTGACAGTTCATTTAAAGTTCAAAAATCGTTTTTTTGAACGTATATCTCGTCAATGTTCCCTCATTAATTGGGTAGATATAGAAAATGAATATTATAATGCATTGAAAGAACTACTTCAAGAAAGAAATCCTCAAAAACAAAGTGAAAGCATTCGGACATTAAACAAAGAATTTGATGATGTTAAAAGACTATTAGAGGAGTACTTGACCAAAGTTACTAAAAATACAGAAATAAGTATACACCAGTCAATCCAAGAAGCTTTTTCGAGTTTTGTAGAATTTGATGAAATTGCGACTTGTAAACAAACGGCATTCGTTGATTCTATTTTTTCAGAGATGTTCTATTCAGGAGATGATATAGACTTCCGACATGATAAAGAAAATGACCCTCAATACAATTTATGTATGACAAAAGAGGAAGAACAAATGCTATTCATAAAAAAACATATCAATAAGAAATCTTTTAAAGAGAAGTATTTTATACCAAGCACATTAATTCTCAACTTTAATTATACAAACACCGCAGAAAAATTATATGCAAGTGATAACCCTAATGAAATAATCAATATCCATGGGGAATTAGATAATGAAAATAATCCCATTATCTTTGGATATGGCGATGAATTGGATGATGATTATAGAAAAATAGAAGGATTACAAAATAATGATTTTCTAGAAAATATTAAGTCTATAAAATATCATCAAACAAAGAACTATAGAGAATTATTGAAATTTATAGCATTAGGACCATATCAGGTATTTGTAATGGGACATTCTTGTGGAAATTCTGATAGAACTCTATTAAATACTTTATTTGAACATGATAATTGTTTATCAATTAAGGTATTTTATTATCAGTATAAGGGAAATTCTGATAACCTTGAGAGATGTTCTGATAACTATACTGATATTGTAAAGAACATATCTCGTAATTTTAATAATAAGCCTAATATGCGTGATATAGTTGTAAACCGAGAAAGTTGCTCTCCTTTGGTACCAGTAAAAAAAGAGGTAGCCAAATAAGCTACCTCTTTCAATTATAAATAGTTTTCTCCCAGTCATCCAACACTATTACATCCCACCGAGGAAGATCCGGATTAATATAGGTTACAGACCTACCATACACAGAGAAACTTTTTCCAATAAACTCGTCGATAGCTTCATCTTCCCCTTTTTGAAGACAGATATTCATAAAAACATGCATTTCATTCCAGTTTGTAGGCCCAATGAACAAAGATTCAATCAAGCGGCCTTTAACAGGTACACCGATAACTTGCTCTTTTATCCTATCAGCTAATGATACTGCTTCTTCAAATGTCATACTTGTATTTTTAGAGCAAAGATATAAAAAATAGCTGCCCTCTCCCCTATCACATAAAAGCTATTTCAATCTGTGGAATTTCAGTATTACAAATTTCAATTCTATTAAGAAAGATATTTTCGTAGTTCTTCAATTGCTTGTAATGCACTTCGGACTATAACGTATTTATTTCGGCAACTTTCAGCCTGTTTTTGAAACTCTTTTTGATATTCTGATTGTTTCCCCACCTTCGTTTTAAACTCTATACAGAGAGAAGCAAAACCCTTTTTGGGAATAAGTACGATCACATCAGAAACACCAGGCTTTACTCCTTGACGTTTCAGGTTAGCAGCTTCACGTATATGACGGCTTCCACCGTTCGGAACGGCAAATATAAGTTTGTCAGGTATATTAGGGAAATATAGAGGAATAAGTTTAAAGAACTCTGTTTGTATTCGAGCTTCCTCGTTATTATGTACTTCTTTAGAGCGCGTAGGATTACGCTGATCTGCATAACAATTATAACACATAAAGACGGTACCGGTTTTAATAACCGATACCGTTTCTTTTCCGCATAAAATGCACTTTTCTTTAGTCATTTTCGCAATAAGGTGTCTTAGATTCGATTCCATATTTTTGCAGTAACTGTTTACTAACATATATAACTTGTCTACAGGTTTTTTCAGAGAACATTCCGATATGTGTATATTCTTCTGGAAGTTCTAATACAGACGAGAGCCATGTATAAGCTTCTGTTCGCTTCATTAACTTGAATCGCCATATCTTATCGAAATATTCGTGTGCTTCATGTTTGAGCACTCGGAGCTGTTTGTTGGCTAATCTGCCTAAAGCCTGATCGGTTCCTTTATGTACACCAACATAAGCATTGCAGGTACGGCAGATATAAATCATACCGTAAGATTTGCCATATACAATGGAACTATCCATAAATTCTGTATCTTTTCCACAATACGGACAAATTTTGCCTTGTATAATAAGTTTCTGTCTATTGGTGAGTTCGTTCATTTCTAATTAAAAACAAAGCAGAAGAGGTGCTGCATAGCAAGATAGCCTTTAAACTACCTCCCCGAAGGTTTGGACTTCTTAAGCAATTTCCGTGACTTACTGTACACATTCTGCTTTGTTTCATTTCTAATTTCTCATTTAGAATATCGTTGATACTTTTTACACGTATTGGTTCCAAATGCACCTATAGGACAATCATCACAATAAAATGAAACAATTATCCTTTCTTTTTCATTACTACATGGATGATTACTAAGTATCATTACCTTATCATTAAGTAGCTGTATTTTTCCTTCCAGCTCTTCTACATTTCTAAGAGGAGTTAGTTTTTTGTATTCTTCTTCAGTCAATATGTACTGCATAGTTTATTTTTTCTTTTATTGTTATACATTAATCAATTTCTTTGATAAGCTCACTCACCAACCATTCAGGTGAAATGGCTCTTGCTTTACAGAAATTTTCAATATCTTCTCTTTTAATATCAGATACCTTATGTCCTCGAATAGTCAACTCTCTTTGGGGAACTTCTATTTTCCTACGAGTTGTATATCCATATTTATCTTTATAATCATTCATATCTAATCAGGCTTGAATTATAGTAGCCCGAAGGCTACTAGATTAAACATCTCCCCACAGTGTCTTTGCGAGTTCGTATTTCTTTTGTAATTCATTTACTTCTTTCTTTGCATAAGTAAGAGCATAAGAATGACTACGCGGGCACTTTCCCGATTTAACGGCTTCGTGATATTTTTGAGCAACTTCAAGTTTATGCTCGTAGAAATCAATACTCTCCGGCATGGATAAATTGATTGTATTTGCACGTTGTTCCCAATATTTAGCTATCCTTTCGTGCTCGGCTGCTTTTTCGTCAAACTGAACACTTTTACCCATATTGTTCCATGCATCATCTATCGCTTTTCTGTGTCGCTTCTCGCTATGATGTCCCACTTTGATAGGTTCACCTAGAGAAAGAAAATCCTTATCTTTATTGGACTTGTTGTAATATTCACTACTTTTCTGTACAGCAGATATAGCCCATTCATGACGACGTTCAGCCCTTTGTTTAGCCCACTCTTGCACATTAAAGCCATCAGCCCGTACGATTGAGTAATAATAGAATCCATCACGTTCGTAAATGAGGTTGAAAACAATACATTCATTTTCTTTTCCATACTTGGTTGTAACCTCGATTACTTCTCCTTTTTCATGTTTTTCACTACATTTTGCAAGAAAAACATTTGGTACATATTTACTATACGTATTCATAGTGCCTATAATTATTGATTAAAAACTTCTTTGTGTACTTGGTTAATTGTTCCATTGATTATTAATGATCCTTTGGTAACACGAATCTTGTTACCTTTCTCTTGAACTTGGTAGCCCGCTTTCTTTAACCGGTCTATTTTCTGTTGTGGCTCCATTTTAAAACCCCTCATCATCATAATCTGTATCAAATATTCGTGCAACCATATCAACGATATTTTCCTCAATGTCTTCCGTAGATCCGGTTACTGCATTAGCGATATTTTTCTTCTCTTGAATTATGCGATAAACTTTTTCATCAATAGTTCGCCGACCAAGAAAGTAGTAACAGGTAACAGAGTCCTTTTGCCCGATACGGTGTGCCCGGTCTTCGCACTGACAACAATCAGCGTATGTCCAAGGGAACTCAACAAAAGCGACATTGCTTGATGCAGTAAGCGTTAAGCCAACTCCAGCCGCTTTAATAGAGCAAATAATTATATCTGTCTTAGGATTATTCTGGAAGGCATCAACCGCTCTTTGCTTATCATCTTGGGAATCTCTTCCGGTAACTGATACAGCAGTGGGAAAGTAACGTTTCAGTTGGTCTACAACCTCATGAAGAGAACAAAAGAGGATTATTTTCTTTCCATTCTCCCGGAAGTCTTTCACAAATTCAATAACATCGCGTACTTTTCCACGTGCGGAGATCTGCCGAAGAATATTGATACGTACCATGACTTCACCACGCAAAGCCTTTTCAATCTTTTCATCATCGGCATCCTTATATTTCTGTAGATACATAATAAGATCACGTTCGGCATCTACGTACTCCTTACGATTAGTAATTTCACATGTGTTTACTTGACGTATTTTATCTGGAAGATCTGTAAGAACTAGTGACTTTTCACGTCGAAACATACAGTATTTCCATAGGTTGAAATTTAATTCTTTCAAATTTGACGCTTCTCTTTGACCTGAACAGTATCGGTTAACAAAAGGCTTATAACCTCCAAAATCTTCCATACGATTCAATATTGCTAGCTGTGGAATCAGGTCTTTTGGCCTGTTGACAACTGGGGTTCCCGTCAATTCGATAATCCATTCTTTGCCGGTGCATATCCCTTTACAGAATTTAGCCTGCTGGGTAGATGCAGATTTACAACGATGACTCTCATCAATGATAACTGATTTGAATAAGTTGATTGAGTTTCTAAATTCTACATCTCGTAGCGTCCAGCCTTCGGACTTCTTTATACGTTGTACAAAGTACTTTTTTAAAGACTCATAATTGACTATAAATACCTGATGCATTCCTGTTTGAAAGAAAAAAGTCCAAGTATCACGTACTTTATCAGTTAAGATCATTGCTTTTTTGTCCGTAAACTTCTCCCATTCACGCATCCAGTTTATTTTTAATGAAGAAGGACAAATAACAAGACAAGGAAAAGCACCAGCGATATTAATTGTTGCAATACTCTGCAATGTCTTACCGAGTCCCGGTTCATCACAGTTCATAAACCGTTTTAATTCTAATCCTCGAGCAATGCCTTTAAGTTGATAAGGATAAGGTTGAATTTTAAGATTATGAGGAATGACCAGCTCCGGAAGTTCCGGAATATCGTAAACAGCTTCTTCTTCCCTTTTTTCATTGCCACTAAGCCAGTTTATATTCTCAAATTGCTGTATTTGATAAATCATCCTTTCAAGATCAACTCTACTCCTAGTCGGAATAATCCAAACTTTTCGGGTACCGTCAAAACGTCTTCCAGGAATCTGCCTGATCCGATCTACGATAGAAGGTTTATACTTGAAAGATAATTCAAAATTATCTCCTTTTAATTCGATATTCATGATTTAGAGTATTTTGTAGGGGGAATTATCCCCCTATAGTGATTGGTGTTATGCAGTTGCATCTAAAGGAGCTGGAGCTTCTATTTGCTTCTTTCGCCCTCTTTTTTTAGGTTTATCTTCAATTATAACGGCTTCTTCCGGTTCGTCTGTATCAAAATCAAGACGTTCCTGTCTGACTCCCCATTTCTCTTCAAACAGATAACTCTCAACTTCTGCGTCACAAGCTGCCGCATCAATGCTCAATTCTTCATAGTAAGGATAGTCTGCATCAAGGAGAGGAACGAAGATTTTCAGATCAACAACTTTGCCGGACTGAAGTAATTTAGCCCCCATAATAGTAATTCCAGACACACCATCGACGCTATCGTTTGCATAGCCGGTTATGATGTAATTTTCAAGAATCTCTGAATAGCCAGGAGACGTAAAACTATCCTTATTAATATTGGCAGCTTCCGGCTGTTCGCATAATACGACAAGATGTAATTTGAGACGATTAAATGTCTCTCTTAAGTCACTATGAATGATCTGATCGCAGTTCTTGCTAATTACATTCGTGTAGTTTGCTTCCGAAAAACGTTCATTGTACACTACATTCAAGCGGTCCTTTTTAATAATCGCTTTCTTGATTTCATTTTTTGCTTGTTCCATAATCTTCTTTAGTTGATAAAGTGATAATACTAAACGTTGATACAACTCCCATTACGGCAGCCGTAGTTATTTCTCTAGTTGTAGCATCTTCTCTTTGAGAGAAAGATAATGCCGTAAACAGGCCGATAACGGATATTCCGATTGTGACTCTTCTTAGATTTTTCATGATAATTACTTTTTGTTGTTATACATTCCGGACATTTGCATTTCTGCCTTAGCTTTACTTATTACAGTTACACACCACGATAATTGATGTGTTGCCGTCCGATTGCAACGTTCGCACCAATCAACTAAGTATCTCTCTTCCCGACATAAAGAATTGACTAGAGCATTTATCGCTGTCGCTGTTGCTTTCGCACTTTTTGCCGTGTCTACAAGCGTCTGCATGACCTCGGATTTCATTGCCTCATTGAGCCAATATTTTGAATCTGCGAGCAATTTGCCGGAACGAGCAACATATACAGCTAAGTCATTACCGCGTTGTACAGCTTCTGCTACATCTTCGCTCATAGTTATATTAAGGAATGAATCTATATTGGTTAATTCGGCCAATATTTGTTCTTTTGATGTAATAAGTAAATTCATATTGTTTTATGGTAAAATATAATCAGACCATTAATTGCCACCACTTAAAAGCAAGGTCCTCGTATTTCTCTTTTCCTCTGATGTATGAAGGGTGTTTCCGGTCGGTAATAAAATGCTTGAAGATTCTACAATTCTTCTTGCTGATAGCATAAATAAAATCTTGTTTGCTACCGGCTATATCCATATACCATGCCCGGGACCGGTCCCAGTCAAAGAAATCTATCGCTTCATCAAATTGTGTTTGGGACTCTGCGAAGGTCGTTTTTAAATCACCTCCAAAGTTGAAAGAAGACAACCACCAATCCCATTTACACCGTGTATCGAGATGATAAACAAAGTTCCCATAAAAGAACTCTTGTTGTTTATTAACCATAAACTTTTGTGTATCGGACTGTGCTAAAACGACAGCTAGAAATTGATCCTTTTCTGCTTCTTTCCGGAGAGCCTTACGCATTTCAAGCCCTAGTTCAAATTCGTCTTTCGTATACACGTAATCGTCTACCATTAACTTGTCATATCTTACACGCTCGTTTTCTGTAATAAGAGCATCTACAAGAGTTCCAAACTTGAATGCTTTCTCTTTATCCCCGTATTGAGCACGGGGATAAAGATAGTTCTTAAGCTCTGTCAGATCTGAATTGCTGACCTCCGGACGAGAGTAATATGAATCAGGATTTGACATGGCTATTTGGCTTTTACATCTGCTTCATATCGGATGAATTTTGATTCGATATGCTTTTGATCTTTACCGTTCGCCTGCTTCTCGCAATAAGTAATCATCTTTTTAAAGATTTTCTCCAGTTCTTCAACAGGCAACGTTTGACCTTCGTTTATCCACCACATCTGGAATATTTCTAAATATCCCTGCTGATGAAGTACAACAATCTTTTCTTTCACCTTGGCGTTAGTCGGTGGAGGAGCAATAGAAGCGGCAGCTTCCATAAAAAGACTACCAATAGAGCTTTGTTGTGCCTTCAGTGCAGCCTCTTGTTTTGCTGCTTCTTCCTCCTTTTTCAACTCTTCCATTCTTTTGGCTGCAGCTTCTTTTTCACGTTGTTTACGCAATTCTTCCGCTTTGGCAGCTTCCTCTGCATTAGCGAGACGAAGTTGTTCCAGTTCTGCAAGTTCCTTGCGTTTAGAGGGAACACGGTCGGTAAGGTCTTGCTTAACGCTTACAATCTTTGCCTTATACTGTTGAGCGTATTGCTCATATTTGCCCTCTAGAACTTCTCGGCGAATCTCCTGTTTTGTTTCTTGACTAATATAGTAAGTTGCAGAATCCGCACTAAACTTATCAAAATGAGATTTGGGATAATCGGTCTGAAAAACTGTGATTCCTATAACTTCACGATCGAAGTTTTCATAAGTCAAGTTGGAAAATATTCCCTGCAATTCAGAAACTTTACTTGAAAGATATTGATTGAAATAAGAAAGAAGGCTATCCCCTATTATCTGTCGATAGTTCGCTTTCTCTGTTTCAATTCTAGCTCTCTGTTCCGCTTCTCTCTTTCTTTTCTGTTCTTCTTCGTATTTAAACTTGGCATACTCATTGCGCTTTATCACAAGCTTTCCGGGAATTGTTGAAGGATCCTTAGGATCAATTTGTTTTTCTTGGGAGGTGAAAAAGGAACGTATTCTATCAAATATCTGCGTAATAGGTTTACGACGTTCATCCATATTTTTGAGTGTTACGCTAACCTTTTTCAAGTAGTCGGCTGTAGCCTGATCTATTGTTTCATTCATACCTTCTCCTTCGATAGTGTCAAGGAGAGCTTGCCCAGCTTCATTACACTTTTTGACAGAATTTGTATTCTTCCCCATTATATCTGGAAAAGATGACAGAATATTTTTTGCTTCGTCTATTTTGATTAACTCTGTTGCCATATTATTTATTTTAATCGGTTAGTAAGTATTAGAATCCACCGTCTTCATCATCATCGGAGACTGGCACCTGTACAGGTTCTGGAGCTTCCAGTTGTTTTTCTTCACCGAAAGGAATATTAGGATTATCCACAGCCTGAACGGGTTCATTAACCTTGTCTTCATCCACCAAGCCATAGTCGATAATTTCTTCCTCTTCTTGATCAGAAGCCATTATAGTAAACTTACCTGTACGAACCTTAGGATAAGCATCAAACGCATGTTTGATCATCTTATTCTCAAGGAACCCAGGGTCAATGCTTCCATTATTCGAAGTATAAAGTGCATTGGCTTTACCCAATTCACGTCTTTTAGTTTGATCGTTCCACTTCGAATTTGCTTTTTCACTATAATGTTTCAATCGTTCGATATCACCTTCCATTAACCATTGATAATCTACCGAGTTGTCATTTCGTACAATACGAATGAATGCAGCAATAACTTTGGTTGAAGTACGGGGGCATTGTGCTTCATACTCGATATTCTTTATACCATTAACTAAGGATGCTTTAAAATGATCTCCCTCATATACAACGACTGGATTATCCGCATACTTGATTTGCCCGGCACGCATACGCATTGTCAGTTCGCCATACCCTGTAACTGAAACATAGGCACGTTTTTCATAAATATCATATCCTTGTGCGTTCTTGTGTCCGGTTTTACTGCTTCTGCTAAGTATATAGCAAAGTGGATGTCCTGTTTGATCTAATGTAAGACCGTTGACTGCTATATCAAGAAAACAGCCATATAGAGACATCTTTGTCGAATCTGCCAAATCAGGATTATCACGGAGAAGTTTTTGAAAGTTGAATACTTCTTTATGATACATTTGCTCACCTTTATCTGTTCCCCAGATAGCATTGTACATTTGAACGAATTTTGCCTGTACATTTTCACTTTCGACAATTTTCGTTGCTGGAAGCGCATTTAGCTCTTCCACTTTTACTTCAATAATTTTACTCATAATTGTTTAAATATTAGCATTTTATTAATCTCCTTGATATACTCCACGTCTATATTCCTCCATTAAAAGAATATCTTCGGCCGTGGGCTCTATGCTTATATCTTTTTTATCAGGTTTAATCTCTACAGGAGTAGGAACATAGTTCTTTTTCTGTTCTTCTCTTTCTGCAATCTGCTTTCCGATACTATCTTGCAGAGCCTGTAATACTTCTGATGATTTCGGTATATATCTCATACAGCGATCTGCATTAGTTGTTTGATAATGTTATCTGGAACTTTATTATGCAAATCCATCATTGCACTGGCTGTTTCCAATTCGGATCGTTTCACATAATATTTTCCTCTTTCCTTATTATTTGCCGGATAAAACTTAATCCAGGCTTTTTCGCGCCACTCTTTTATTAGGCGTTTTCCGTATATTTCTTCCGCTTGTGATATTGTTACTACTTCGGGGAGTAGTCCCAGCATCGTAAGCGTTTGCACCGTCCCAATTTTAATGCATCGGGCGACCATCATTTCGAAGCAATTTTCCATAATCTCTAATTAGGCTGTTTCCTATACTTTTGAATGGTGTTGAGCTGATTTTATTACTGAAACACATCTGCATCTCTATGCTATGCTGCCTGATTAATATTGATTAGAGTTCATATACTTCTTCTATTTTATTTCTTCGTATTCTTGCCCGTCGACTCCGGTTAAGATCGTTGTTGCAGTCAAATGCAATCTGAAAGGCAATAATTCCAAGAAACGAAAGAGCTACGATCGTTTTCTGCAATTGCTGGAAATCAATATTTAGAGCAAATGCTCTATTAGCCCACCAACTGCCTAATTCATTCAGTTTACTTGTTCCTGTCTTTTTGTAAGCTCTATCCAGTATTACGTTTACCGTCCCGTATGCAATATTCAAGAGATCCGCAATCTCTTTCTTTGCTTTACCACAAAAAGCGAGGCCAGCAATCTGATTTTCGCGCTTCGTTAGTTTAGCGTCAGCTTGCAGTTCCATGATGCAAAGTCTCTAGTTCGGCAGCAGCTTTGGAGACTCCTTTAGTAGCTTCCAAGGCTTCATTAGCCATTCTTACAGCGACATTCAATACTTTTGCTTTGTAGGTTGAGCGAGCAGAAGCCGGCTTATTATTAAGGATATTGTGCACTGTACCCTGTGAGCATCCTACTTCTTTCGCTATCTGCTTTTCGTATCCGTAAGGCAGATTTGCTTTGATAGTTTCTAATTGATTTTCCATATACATTATTATATTTATAGTTTCTAGTTCCCGGAAAGGCGGTCAAACCCGTCCGGGATTATATAGCTTATTCTTCCGTTTCTTTGTCAGTGAATGAATACTCTTCTTCTGCAATTCCGAAAGAAGAAAACAGTTCACGAATTTCATCTTTCAGTTCTTCGTCACCATCACACTCATATCCATCATTCATATCATAAGTTGGTAGTTCCCAAACATTGGTACTTGTTTGGTTCAGTTCTGTACGCAGCAAACTATATCTAATTGCATCCTTTGCCTTACTTGCTTCTTGTAATGAAACTTCTAGAATTGTCTTCATTTTCTTTTTATTTATAAATGTAATCAGGTGAATTTTTATATCCATCAAACGAAATTCCAAACGCATCAAAATCACTCTCGCTTGCTAGTCTGATTTCATTCGGATTGTTGATCTGGAAATTGTTCTGCAAATTGGTTGTACCAATAGCTCCTTTCAGAGGTGAAGAATGTAGTATTTGAACTGAATCAGGCAATTCTGGTAGAATATACCCAAGCGTATGTTCTTTGTAAACCACTAATTTTATTTTTTCTGTCTTTACCATATCTATATATCGATTTAGAGTAAATAATCTATTTTGTTAACTTTATTGCCCTTTTATTTTGGCGTTATCATTGTTTTGCGTTAACTTTATAGTGCAAATATAGAATTAAAATCTACACATGTAGATATTTGCATAGAGAAATAATCTATATATTAAGAAAATTTAGGATTTAATGAAAGAAACAGTTAGAGATAGGCTACTCCAATTCATAAACGAATTAGGCATAAGCACAAGAATGTTCGAGCAGAATTGTGGTTTAAGCAATGGATTTGTCCGAAACACAGGAGACTCTATAAGACGGAACAATTTAGAGAAAATATCTACAATCTACCCAGATTTGAATACAACCTGGCTATTGACTGGCGACGGAAATAAACTAAATTCTTCTGCGAAATCTATCACTTCTATTTCCTCTGAAATGCCTGCACCAAGCAAACAATCATCCAAAGGAATACCTTATTTTGACGTTGATGTTACTATGGGATATGATGAACTTCCCAACGATCAGACTAATATTCCTAATTACTATTTGCATATACCGGCATTTCAGAATTGTGATTGTGCGGTACCAGCTTATGGACGTTCTATGATTCCAGACATAAATGATGGTTCTATTATAGCTATTAAGGAAGTCAGTTTAGATAGTGTTCTTCCTGGTGAGGCATACCTTATTATAACAGACGAATACAGAACTGTGAAATATATCCGTAACTGCAAGGACAATCCTAATAAATGGCGTTTAGTTCCAAAGAACTTGGAAGAATTTGACGAGATGATAATAGACAAGACTAAAGTTCTTCGAGTATTCCTTGTAAAAGGGGTCATAACAAATAAAATTCTATAGTATTACAAACATAAAATTAGCCATGGATAAGAATTATAATAAATCAATAAAATTACATTGCATAACTTGTGGTGACGACTCTTCATTTGAATGCAATGATAATAAAAGTTATATCAAATGTACCAAATGTAATCGTGAATATTTTGGTGGCTATGATGAACTAGTAGAACTCAATCAAGCTTATATCACCCAAGAAATAGATACTATTAAAGAGGAAATAACATCTGATATACGGAATCAACTCATTTCTATATTCAAAAGAAAGTGATTACTTTTTATTTAAAAGCTTAGCTATCTCTTTTTCAAGATTATTTAAACGATTGATATTTTTTAGATTAATAAACACTGATCCAATGGAAATGGAAACAGAAAATATGCAAATTAAAATATTCATAATATTAAGTTTTATATAAAATATAATCAAGATGGAAATTTCAGATTGGATTTCATTAGGCAGTTTTATAATTGCAGCATTAGCACTTATTTATTCTTGGTATACAGGTAGGAAAATCCATAAATTGGATTTGATTATAAAGAAAAAAGAAATAGAAAAAAGAAGAACAGAAGAAGAAGAAGAAAGTCAAAAAGCTTCTATTGAGTGCAATGTTATTAAAACCAGCAAAGGAGAAATGAATATTTTAAAAATTTACAACAAAGGACAAGCGAAGGCATATAATGTAAATTTTGCAATTCTTGATGATCCTGAGGAGAACATATCATTAAATATGCCAGACAATTATTTACCTTATCCAATACTCCTTCCCCAACAATCTTTTGAAGTGCGATACATATTGTTTCGAAGAAGGCCACATTTTACAATAAAAATAGAATGGGATGATGATTTTAAAAAAGGGAGAAATCAAACTCAAATAATTGATCTATAATTTAGCAACTATGGAACAAGATATACGTTGGTTACAAAGATATGATAGTTATTGCAAGGCATGCAAAAGAGTATTACTGGTTACGGAATCCGAAAGAAAACCCTATGAGTTAACCGAACTGGAAATGGAAGGTCTTGTACAA
Source organism: Bacteroides sp. OM05-10AA (assembly GCF_003439055.1). NCBI lineage: Bacteria > Pseudomonadati > Bacteroidota > Bacteroidia > Bacteroidales > Bacteroidaceae > Bacteroides > Bacteroides sp. OM05-10AA. The sequence goes on along the minus strand of NZ_QSUR01000016.1, from coordinate 114,802 downwards.
AGATTTGAATATACTTTCGAGTTGGCTTGGAAAGTTTTGCAGGATTTCTTAGAGTATAAAGGATATAAGGATATAACAGGTCCAAATCCTGTATTACAGAAATCATTTGAAGATGGTTTAATATCAGATCATGATGCTTGGCGTAGAATGTCGAAGGCTAGAAATATAACATCGCATACATACAATGATGGCAAAGCAAGTGAGATAGTCGAAAAGATTTACACTGAGTATTCTATACTGCTAAAACAATTAGCTGTTCGGCTTGGTTATGAAAGAAGTGAAATCACAGGATTATTCGCATAATATGTTTGGTTTAAGTAATGAAGTTATAAAAGATATTAGTGATGTATTAAAAAAACATCCCAATATTGACAAGGTATTAATATTTGGCTCTAGAGCTAAAGGCAACTATACCGAAGGATCAGATATTGATTTGGCCCTTATAGGGCAAAATATATCTTTCAATGAACTGTTGGATATAAATATTCAAATAGAGGACTTGGGATTACTATACAAAGTAGATATAGTTGATTACAGTAAGAATATAGGTACTCCTTTTGGCGAGCATATAGATCGTGTCGGACTGCTATTCTATGAGAAACAATGATCATATAACATCATGAAGTCCAGTTAATTGAAAATGTAGAATACACTAAAAGGCATCCTATTGGATACCTTTTACAATATAATTACATATATTTTCAATATACCTAATGGCAACCTCATCTAGCCCACCGTCATCTCGTTCATAGCAAAATGCATTAATGGAATTAGATGAATGTTTCATTGTATAATCAATATAATATTTGCGTAGTTTACGCATACGATAATTGTAAAGTAACTTTTTAAACATAACTTTTAATTTAAAATATAAATGGAACCAGAGAATACCCCAAAGGTAATAGAACTCAAGGAGTTTGTAGAGGAAGCAATTTCCCAAATCGTTGATGGTATAACAGCTGCTCAAAAAAGAGTTGAAACCAGTGGGGCTATTGTAAGTCCTCGGAAAAGTAACAGTAAGAACAATGTAGAAATAGAAGGAAAATTATACAGTGTTCAGAATATTGAATTCGAGGTATCATTGGCTAATATGTCCGGTGAAGGTGGAAAAGTTGGCTTTGGAGTTACTTTTGGTGCTTGGGGATTCGGTAGTAATACCAAAATTGAAGGACAAGCTAAGTCAGCTACAAATATAAGATTTAGTATACCTATTGTTTTTCCTTGTATAGATAATAAAGAAAACAAGAAAGTGCAAGTAGCCGGACGACAAAAAATAACCGGATAAACCAACAAATAAATATATGGAAGATAAAGACAAAACAATCGTTGCTCTCCGGCAACAGCTCCGGAAAGTACTGCGAGAAAACAGCGCCCAAAAGCAAGAAATTGCTTTATTGAATCATGAGTTAGAAAGGGCTAAAATAAAGCCCTCAAAATAGCGTTCTTTGAACTATCTTTGAAATGGTTAGCTCGCATCATTATAATTAACTGATATGTAGCTGAATATCCTTTATTATCACGCCGCTTTGGGAGCAGGGGGTCGTGGGTTCGAATCCCGCTACCCCGACAGAAAGAAAGATAAATTAGTAGAATTAAGCTGATACAGTTTGTATCAGCTTTTTTATTTATATAAAACAGCATCAATGCAACCATAAGTCAGCATAAAATGTTATCTTTGCATAGAGAAAATTAGAAAGGAGGTTATTTATGGCAATATATAATACTGCAAAAAGCCGCGCAGAACGCAGGGCTCAAGCCATTAAAAAAATAACTGCAAATAAGAAAAACGCTGAAGTTTTTTTAAAGAAAGCAGGTATTGTTAATAGAGCGGGAACTTTATCCAAAGTTTATAAATGAAAGAAGCTTTATACTCAAGGCGCTCAAATTTAGTCATCGGATTTCATGGTTGCGATAAATCTGTTGTAGATAAAGTGATCGCAGGTGAAGATAGCTTGATAGCTAGTACTAATGATTATGACTGGCTGGGGCATGGAGTTTATTTTTGGGAGAACAATGAAACCAGGGCATTGCAATATGCCAATGAAATGCTCAAAAGAGGTAGTTCTTCTATAAAAGAACCAGCTGTAATAGGTGCAGTTATCGATCTCGGTTATTGCATGGATTTAACCGATACACTCTATCTGGAAGAACTCAAGGAAGCCTATCACACATTAGTTGACACATGTAAACTTGCAGGTATTGATTTACCTCAAAATACAGATATTGGAAAATCAAAAGACAAACTTATGAGAAGATTGGATTGCGCTGTCATAGAGACAGCACATCAAATTAACGAAGAAGCGGAGGAAAGAACTTTTGATTCTGTAAAAGGTGTCTTTTGGGAAGGAGAGCAATTATATCCAGGTGCGGAATTTAGAGAAAAAGATCATATCCAAATTTGCGTTCGTAATCCTAATTGCATCAAGGGGCTCTTTTTACCTCGAAAATTGAATGACAATTTTCCTAATCCATAAAAAAACGACACCCTGCTCCCAAAGCAGGTGCGCGGGTTTTAAAGATTCACAAAAAAAAGCCAGTACAATTTGTATTGGCTTTTTTTGTTTTTATGCAAGACGATAAATAGTGACGGTATGTGCTTGCGATAGTGACGGTATCGCCGTCATATACCGACACTATCCTTACCGGATAGCGTCACCCTTTTACATGTTCAAATAATAATCCCGGGTTAGCGTCATATATTCCTCACTATATTGATGACGAGCCAATTCTGTCAATAGTTCTTCTACAATGCACTCTTGATTGGAAAAAGAAAAAGTAATCAAAACACGTTTCGGAATGCCACCGGGTTTAGTGATTACATTCAGTTGACGGACTGCATATAATTTCTTTATAGAAGCTATCTTTTTTACCCGTTCAGCTACATCTGCCGGAATCACCACTGTAAAAAATCCGTTTTCTGTCAATAATCCGCTTACTCCTTCCAACAAATCTTCATAGGTCAAAGAATCATTGTGACGCGCCGCGGCTCTCTGACGATCCGGACATTCCAGCGAATCGACAAAATAAGGAGGATTAGAAACAATTACGTCGAATTTATCCAAAGACCTGTATTTCTTAAAATCAGCCTGCACCACCTCTACCCGCTCCTTCCAGGGCGAACGAATGATATTTTCCCTGGCTTGCCCGACAGCCGCTTCATCTATTTCCAGCGCTACAATATTTGCATCCGGCAAACTGCGTTGCGCCAACATTAAAGCTACCAACCCAGTTCCCGTCCCAATGTCCAGAATCCGGTGCGCACTTTCAACGGGAGTCCAAGCTCCCAGAAGCACCCCATCCGTACCGACTTTCATGGCACATTTATCATGCCATACCGTAAATTGCTTAAATTGAAAATAAGGATTCGACATTTTATCCGTTTATCTTAAAGCCGTTTTATACTATTATTTTATTGCAAATCGCCAAAAATAAATAATAATTATGGAATACTCCCTTTACAAGCCGATATTTTGGCATTGTTTTTGTGTTTTTATTCTACGCAGTGCTTTATTATTAGAGAGAATCAATTAACTTTGCAAACGATTTATGCATATCAGTATGACATAAACTAAATTAAAACGAAAAGATGAAAGAAAGATATTTATTGGAAGATGGAGGTGATAACAGCTTCTCGCTAATCACAGACTATGATGGGAACGATGAACAAGCATTTGATGTAAATGTGAAATCTGGTGAAATTCTTCCGGTACTCCCCTTACGTAATATGGTATTGTTTCCTGGAGTATTCCTGCCGATCACGGTAGGCCGTAAGTCTTCTCTGAAACTCGTACGAGATGCTGACAAGAAACATAAAGATATTGCAGTAGTATGCCAGAGATCGGCACACACGGAAGATCCGAAACTAGAAGATTTACACAGTATCGGTACCGTAGGACGAATTGTGCGGATATTGGAAATGCCCGATCAGACAACGACCGTCATTCTTCAAGGAATGAAACGTTTAAGTCTGACCAGCATCATCGAAACTCATCCGTACCTGAAAGGTGAAATAGAACTTTTGGAGGAAGATGTCCCTGGCAAAGATGATAAAGAGTTTCAAGCCCTGGTAGAAACTTGCAAGGACTTGACAATGAGATACATCAAATCGTCAGATGTGATGCATCAGGATTCGTCGTTTGCTATTAAAAATATCAACAACTCAATGTTCCTGGTCAATTTCATCTGCTCAAACCTGCCGTTCAAGAAAGATGAGAAGATGGACTTGTTGAGCATCAACTCATTGCGTGAACGCACTTATCACTTACTGGAAATTCTGAACCGTGAAGTGCAGTTGGCAGAAATCAAGGCATCCATCCAAATGCGTGCCCGCGAAGATATCGACCAGCAACAACGCGAATACTTCCTGCAACAGCAGATCAAGACTATCCAGGATGAACTGGGTGGTGGCGGCCAGGAGCAGGAAATAGAGGAAATGCGCCAGAAAGCAGAGAGAATGCGCTGGAATTTAGAAGTCAGAGACACGTTCATGAAAGAACTTGCCAAACTGGAACGCACTCACCCGCAATCTCCGGATTACAGCGTACAGCTCAACTATCTGCAAACGATGCTCAATCTCCCATGGGGTACTTATACAACTGACAATCTGAACCTCAAAAACGCAGAAAAGACGTTGAACAAAGACCATTATGGACTGGAGAAAGTAAAAGAGCGTATTTTGGAACACTTAGCCGTATTGAAGCTGAAAGGTGATATGAAATCACCGATTATCTGCTTGTATGGCCCTCCGGGAGTGGGTAAAACATCTCTTGGAAAATCCATCGCATCTGCGCTCAAACGGAAATATGTACGTATGTCTTTAGGCGGCGTGCATGACGAAGCAGAGATTCGCGGTCATCGTAAGACTTATATCGGCGCTATGCCGGGACGAATCATCAAGAGTTTGATAAAAGCCGGTGCTTCCAATCCTGTCTTCATCCTGGATGAAATAGACAAGGTTAGTGCCGACCGCCAGGGAGACCCCTCTTCTGCATTACTGGAAGTGCTCGACCCGGAACAGAATACTTCTTTCCATGATAACTTCCTGGATGTAGACTACGATCTCTCCAAGGTATTGTTTATTGCAACAGCCAATAACCTGAATACAATCCCCGGTCCATTGCTCGACCGTATGGAATTGATTGAAGTTAGCGGATACATCACAGAAGAAAAAGTAGAGATTGCCCGCAAGCATCTGCTGCCCAAAGAGCTGGAAGCCAATGGACTCAAAAAGACGGATATCAAGCTTCCTAAAGATACGCTGGAAGCTATAATCGAATCATATACCCGTGAAAGCGGTGTTCGTGAACTGGAAAAGAAGATCGGTAAGATTCTTCGCAAATCGGCTCGCCAATATGCTACGGATGGTTATTTTGCCAAGACGGAAATCAAACCGACAGATTTGTATGATTTCCTCGGAGCACCGGAATATACACGCGACAAGTATCAGGGAAATGATTACGCAGGTGTAGTCACCGGATTGGCATGGACGGCCGTCGGAGGCGAAATTTTATTTGTAGAAACCAGTTTGAGCCGCGGCAAGGGCGGACGTCTTACATTGACCGGTAACTTGGGAGATGTGATGAAAGAATCTGCCATGCTGGCACTTGAATATATCAAGGCGCATGCTTCTGTCCTTAGTCTGAATGAAGAGATTTTTGATAACTGGAATATCCATATTCACGTTCCTGAAGGGGCTATTCCGAAAGATGGTCCGTCAGCAGGTATCACGATGGCCACTTCACTGGCTTCTGCCCTGACTCAAAGAAAAGTGAAAGCCAACATTGCCATGACGGGAGAAATCACTCTTCGCGGCAAAGTGCTTCCTGTGGGTGGCATCAAGGAGAAGATATTGGCAGCCAAACGTGCCGGAATCAAGGAAATCATCATGAGTGCCGAGAACAAAAAGAACATAGATGAAATTCAGGATATTTATTTGAAAGGACTGACTTTCCACTATGTAAACGATATAAAAGAGGTATTCGCTATTGCATTGACCAACGAGAAAGTAACGGATCCTATCGATTTATCTGTTAAGAAACCCAGCCAGGAATGACATTTGAGTTACAATATACAGACACTAAAAGTAATGCCCGTGCCGGTCTGATAACAACAGACCACGGGCAGGTACAAACACCTATCTTCATGCCGGTGGGCACATTGGGCACTGTAAAGGGAGTACATCTGACCGAATTGAAAGAAGATATTCAGGCACAGATTATTCTGGGTAATACCTATCACCTCTATTTGCGTCCGGGACTGGACGTGATCGAGAAAGCAGGCGGGCTGCACCGTTTCAACGGTTTCGACCGCCCCATGCTGACTGACAGCGGTGGTTTTCAGGTATTCTCATTAGCCGGAATCAGAAAGCTGCGTGAAGAAGGAGCCGAATTTCGTTCGCATATCGACGGAAGCAAGCACATCTTCACTCCGGAGAAGGTGATGGACATAGAACGTACCATCGGTGCGGATATTATGATGGCTTTTGACGAATGTCCTCCGGGTGACTCGGATTACGAGTATGCCAAAAAGTCATTAGGATTAACCCACAGATGGCTCGACCGTTGTATACAACGTTTTAACGAGACAGAACCTAAATACGGTTACAGTCAGTCTCTCTTCCCCATCGTACAGGGATGTGTTTATCCTGACCTGCGCAAACAATCTGCAGAGTTTATAGCGTCCAAAGGTGCTGACGGGAATGCTATCGGCGGTTTGGCGGTAGGCGAACCGGTAGACAAGATGTACGAAATGATCGAGATTGTCAATGAAATACTCCCCAAAGACAAACCCCGTTACCTGATGGGCGTCGGAACTCCTGTCAACATTCTTGAAGGAATAGAACGCGGCGTGGATATGTTCGACTGCGTTATGCCTACAAGAAACGGACGAAATGGCATGTTGTTCACCAAAGATGGCATTATCAATATGCGGAACAAGAAATGGGAAACAGACTTCTCTCCCATCGAAGCCGACGGAGCCTCTTGCGTGGATACATTGTACAGCAAGGCTTATTTGCGCCATCTTTTCCATGCGCAAGAGCTACTGGCTATGCAAATTGCCTCCATACATAATCTGGCATTCTATCTGTGGCTGGCAGGGGAAGCAAGAAAGCATATTATCGCCGGAGATTTCTCGACCTGGAAGCCGATGATGGTCAAAAGAGTATCAACTAGATTATAAGAAATGAAAAGCAATCGATTTATAAAACGGCTGGACTGGTATATCATCAAGAAGTTCTTGGGGACATACGTATTTGCTATTGCACTAATCATTTCTATTGCAGTGGTATTCGACTTCAACGAAAAGATGGACAAACTAATGGAGCATGAAGCTCCATGGGATAAAATTATCTTTGAATACTACATGAACTTTATCCCCTATTTTTCCAATCTGTTCAGTCCGTTGTTCGTATTCATTGCTGTTATTTTCTTTACCTCCAAACTGGCAGAAAACTCCGAAATTATCGCGATGTTCTCCACCGGTATGAGCTTTAAGAGGATGATGCGCCCTTATATGATTTCTGCCGCTATCATCGCTCTCGTCACTTTCACACTAAGTTCGTATGTGATTCCGAAAGGAAGTGTTACGCGTCTGAATTTTGAAGACCGGTATATCAAACCAAAGAAACAAAACTCGGTAAGCAATGTGCAGCTGGAAGTGGATAGCGGAGTAATTGCTTACATCGACAACTATAACAACGCAATGAAAACCGGTAACCGCTTTTCATTGGACAAATTTGTGGATAAAAAGCTGGTTTCACATTTGACTGCACGACGGATCACTTATGATACCACCACTGTTCATAAATGGACGATCCACGATTATATGGTACGCGAACTGGATGGTTTAAAGGAAAAAATCACTAAAGGAGACCGGATAGACTCTATCATCAACATGGAACCTTCTGACTTTCTTATCATGAAAAATCAGCAGGAAATGCTGACCAGTCCCGAATTAAGCGATTATATCGCCAAACAGAAACGAAGAGGATTTGCCAACATCAAGGAGTTTGAGATTGAATATCACAAACGAATTGCCATGTCGTTCGCCTCTTTCATCCTTACCATCATCGGTGTATCGCTTTCGTCCCGAAAAACGAAAGGCGGTATGGGGCTTCATCTGGGTATCGGATTAGGGTTAAGTTTCTCTTATATCCTGTTCCAAACGATTACTTCCACCTTTGCCGTGAACGGAAATGTGCCGCCTGCCGTTGCAGTCTGGATTCCTAATATCCTTTATGCGGCTATCGCATTCTTCTTGTACCAGAAGGCGCCTAAATAAAAAGGTAGGTAAGCCTTCCGCAGCCTTCACGGATTCTATACATTAATTGTCACAAGGCTTTGAATGCACCGGACAAACGAAGAGTATAAAAGTAGAAGTTCCGCCTATTCTTGCTAATGCAAGTGTAGGCGGAACTTTTTTGTTGTATCCATTTCCTCTTTTGTCTATTCTCCATTGTTTTCACCTGACGGTGATTTGGAAAATCCCTCTTTCTCCTTACATTCTTAAAATCGTTAACCGATTTCTTTTACATAAGCAGAAAGATCTGCAGCAGAGATGTTTTTGGCTATAATTACACCATTTCCATCCAATAAATAGTTAGTGAATCCCCGGTTTAAACGGTACTTCTTAAATAAGCCGGAATCCTCGCCTTCTGTTTCCACGAAACAAGTGGGCGTAACTATTTGATCCTTACGAACGGTTTCCTTAAATATTGACTGATATTCGTCAAATGAAATAGAAACCATTTCCACATTATGAGAAGAACGAAGCGCATTGCTCAAACTTACATTTTGCATCCGGGACTGCGCGTCATAACTTGCCCAAAAACTTAGCAACACATATTTACCTTTCAAATTTCCCAATTTAAAGGCGGGTTGCCCGTTTGACGTAGATTCGATTTTAAAATCAGGGGCTACGTCACCCTCACTCAAACCTCCGGTAGGTTTGTCTTTCTCAACGAAAGCGGTCAAGGAACAAATCAGTAATACAACAAAAATCCATTTTACATGCTTCATGTAATTCGGTTTTAGTTAATACTATCCGGGACTGTCCTTAAACAGTGGTTTCTTCCCGAAACATTGTCTTTTCAGGCATCAGGCGAAGAGGAATCCGCTGATTATCAGAGCCTTTATTTTTGAAACCGGGTGCAAAGGTAAGTAAATATTAAATTAACTTCCAAGCAAATAAGCAAAAATCTCACTTTTTGGGTATAACTTTTTATGTTATTTAGCATAAAAACGAACTTTTTTCTCTACTTTTGCAGAGTTAAAGTCTATTTTTTATGCAACCATCAAATACTGAATTGATTCTGATTCGAGTTACCGGCGAAGATCGCCCGGGACTGACTGCTTCCGTGACCGAAATCCTTGCCAAATATGATGCCACGATTCTCGATATCGGCCAGGCAGATATTCATAATACATTATCGTTGGGTATCCTGTTCAAGAGTGAAGAAAGACATTCCGGATTCATTATGAAGGAACTGTTGTTCAAGGCTTCTTCTCTGGGAGTGACCATCCGGTTTGAACCTATCACCACCGAGCAATATGAAAACTGGGTAGGTATGCAAGGGAAAAACCGTTATATCCTGACGGTTCTGGGACGCAAGCTTTCCGCCCGACAGATTTCTGCCGCTACAAGCATATTGGCCGAGCAGGGCATGAATATTGATGCTATCAAACGTCTGACAGGTCGTATCCCGTTGGATGAATGTCAGGCAGATGCACGCACCAGGGCTTGCATCGAATTTTCAGTGAGAGGTACTCCGAAAGATCGCATTGCGATGCAGGAGAAGCTGATGAAGTTGGCCAGCGAACTGGAAATGGACTTTTCTTTCCAACAGGATAATATGTACCGTCGTATGCGCCGTCTGATCTGTTTTGATATGGACTCTACATTAATCGAAACAGAGGTGATTGACGAACTGGCTATCCGTGCCGGTGTAGGTGACGAAGTAAAGGCCATCACAGAAAGCGCCATGCGTGGAGAAATAGACTTTACAGAGAGCTTTACCCGCCGTGTAGCACTATTGAAAGGGCTGGACGAATCGGTAATGCAGGAAATAGCCGAGAGCTTGCCTATCACGGAGGGCGTAGAACGGCTGATGTATGTATTGAAGAAGTACGGTTACAAAATCGCCATCCTTTCGGGAGGATTCACTTATTTCGGTCAATACCTGCAAAAGAAATACGGTATAGATTACGTCTATGCCAACGAACTGGAAATTATTGACGGCAAACTGACCGGACGTTACCTGGGAGATGTAGTAGACGGAAAACGGAAAGCCGAACTGCTCCGCCTCATTGCACAAGTGGAAAAGGTGGATATTGCACAGACCATAGCCGTAGGAGACGGAGCTAACGACCTCCCTATGCTAGGGGTTGCCGGACTGGGAATTGCTTTCCACGCAAAGCCTAAAGTGGTGGCAAATGCCAAGCAATCGATCAACACCATCGGGCTGGATGGAGTGCTCTATTTCCTCGGATTCAAAGATTCTTACTTGAATATGTAATTAGACCAAAAAATAGATTATCTTTGCTGACAAATTAAATAAAAGAATGAAGTTTTCCGAACTACAATTAAATGCAAATGTGCTTGAGGCGCTTGATGCCATGCGATTTGACGAATGTACGCCTATACAGGAGCAGGCAATTCCAATCATACTTGAGGGTAAAGATTTGATCGCAGTAGCACAGACAGGAACAGGTAAAACGGCCGCGTTTCTACTGCCTGTATTGAATAAATTATCTGAAGGTAAACATCCGGAAGATGCGATTAATTGTGTCATCATGTCTCCTACCCGGGAATTGGCCCAACAGATCGACCAGCAAATGGAAGGGTTTTCCTATTTCATGCCGGTATCGAGTGTTGCCGTATACGGTGGAAATGATGGAATATTGTTCGAACAACAGAAAAAAGGACTCACTTTAGGAGCTGATGTTGTTATTGCTACTCCCGGACGTCTGATCGCCCATTTAAGCCTTGGATATGTAGATCTTTCCAAGGTTTCTTATTTTATTCTGGATGAAGCAGACCGGATGCTCGACATGGGATTCTATGAAGATATCATGCAAATTGCGAAATATCTGCCGAAGGAACGACAGACAATCATGTTTTCTGCAACAATGCCTGCAAAGATTCAGCAATTGGCAAACACAATCTTAAATAATCCGTCAGAGATAAAGCTCGCAGTTTCCAAACCTGCAGAAAAGATTATTCAGGCGGCATACGTTTGCTACGAAAATCAAAAGCTGGGAATCATACGCAGTCTTTTTATGGATGAAGTTCCGGAACGTGTGATTGTCTTTGCATCTTCTAAAATCAAGGTCAAGGAAGTAGCCAAGGCTTTGAAATCCATGAAACTGAACGTAGGGGAAATGCATTCGGATCTGGAACAGGCTCAACGGGAAACTGTTATGCATGAGTTTAAAGCCGGACGAATCAATATATTAGTAGCTACGGACATCGTTGCACGTGGTATCGACATTGATGATATTCGACTGGTTATCAACTTCGACGTACCTCATGACAGCGAGGATTATGTACACCGTATCGGACGTACGGCACGTGCCAACAATGATGGCGTAGCACTTACGTTTATCAGCGAGAAAGAGCAAAGCAACTTCAAAAGTATTGAGAACTTCCTGGAAAAAGAGATTTATAAGATTCCTATTCCTGAAGAATTGGGAGAAGCTCCGGAATATAAGCCACGTTCTTTTAGCAAGGGTAAGGGTGGCAACTACAAAAGAAAAGATTTCCGGGGAAAAAGGAATAATAATAACGGAGGAAAGAGAAATAACCGTCCGTCTCCCCCCAGACAAAATTAAAGCAAGGCTTTTTAATCCGGCACTATACGATCTGAATGTATGGTGCTTTTTTATTTGGATGAAGTAATAGTCAAATCTCCTTTAAAACTTACTTCCATATTTACAATGCTATATATGGAAGTTTCCGGAATGGCCAGGACAGCTTGATAATGAAAACCGTTCCGGTCTACTTTCACAAACTTTGTATCTGACAGGATGGATTGCTCCAGAAAATCGACAGGAAGTACTTTGTCAAACATCTGTTTGGTAACATCGCTGGCAAACAGGCTCTTTTTACCTTCATACACACAAATGTGCATCACATTATCATAGTATACATTATCCATGCTAATCCCGTCTTCGGAATAAGTCGTCTTGATGACTCTCATTTTAGAAGGATTAATATATACGTATGCGCGATAGCGAGTGCCATTATAGGTCACTACACTATCGCGTTTGGTTACTTCCGTATATGCCGGAATTACTAATTCCTGACGGACAAAATAGATTGAATCATTGACATCTTCGGATTTATGCAACTTAATCACATCATCCGTTATGGAATGAAACCAGAATATATGTTCTGCCTGCTTATCAATCTTGTAATAAGTAGTATCATTTCCATAAGTATAAAGAGTATCCCGTATTATTTTAAATGCAATGGGAGTACTTTGTACATCTGCATAGTAGATAGTATCTCCTTCTACACGCATCAACGGGCTCTCCGTTTCATCGTCCAGCCAAATTCCTTGCAGTAGCCCTTTTGCACTAAGATCCTCCTTCTCTTGTTGAAGAGAATGGGGATTCTTATTGCCGCTACATGCCGCGAAAAAGATTGCCATTAACGATACAGCCACATTTTTCATCATCTATTTTAGTTTTTGTATAAAGATACTCTTATTTTTTTATTTACCAATACAGTGATAAATAAATCCGAGTTCTTCCATCTCTTTTTTATCATATATATTACGTCCGTCCAACACAATCTGCCGGGACATCGTTTTCTTGATAACGGCCCATGAAGGCAGACGGAATTCTTTCCATTCGGTAACCAGCATCAACACATCAGCATCCAGTACGGCATCGTACATATCGCAAGCATAATAGATAGTATCACCAATCCTGCGCTTACATTCTTGCACGGCAGCCGGATCGTATGCGCGTACTTTACAGCCTGCTTTCAGTAATTTATCGATCAGGACTAATGCCGGAGCCTCACGCATATCATCCGTTTCCGGTTTAAATGCCAATCCCCACAAAGCAACAGTCTTACCCTGCAAATCACCATTAAACTGTTTCATTAGCTTTTCGAACAAGACGCTTTTTTGGTTCTCATTCACTTCTTCCACAGCCGTAAGTACCCGCATGGTATAACCATTCTGTTCTGCTGTTTTAATCAATGCCTTCACATCTTTGGGGAAGCAGGAACCACCATACCCGATGCCCGGGTACAAAAACTTACGTCCGATACGGGTATCCGAACCTATCCCACTACGCACCATATTCACATCCGCACCAACAATCTCGCACAAGTTTGCAATATCATTCATAAAGCTAATGCGGGTTGCCAGCATCGAATTTGCCGCATATTTAGTCATTTCCGCAGACGGAATATCCATGAAAATCACACGGAAATTATTCAATAAGAATGGTTTATATAGTTTGGACATCAATTTCTCCGCACGTGCCGACTCCACTCCCACTACCACGCGGTCCGGGCTCATAAAGTCACTGATAGCATTTCCTTCTTTAAGGAATTCCGGATTAGAAGCCACATCAAAATCAACCTTCACGCCTCTCTTATCCAGTTCTTCCTGAATAACTGCACGAACCTTACTGGCAGTGCCTACCGGAACAGTACTTTTGGTAACTACCAATTTATACTGTTTCATGTTGCGACCAATGGTACGGGCCACCTCCAATACGTATTTCAAATCAGCGCTGCCATCTTCATCCGGAGGAGTTCCAACTGCACTGAATATAACTTCCACTTCATCCAGACAACTTTCCAATGAGGTAGTAAACTTCAATCGCTTTGCTTTCATATTACGGAGTACCATCTCTTCCAATCCATTTTCATAAATTGGAATGTTCCCCTTTTGCAAAGATTCGATTTTCTCTTTGTTCGTGTCTACGCACGTTACATTCACGCCAATTTCGGCAAAACATGTGCCTGACACCAGACCCACATACCCTGTTCCCACGATTGCAATTTTCATACTTAATCTATTGTTTGTTTAGAAATTCATTCAAAATAAACGGCGTCTTTGAAAGCAGTTCCCTCTCTGTCTTTCGCAGATAATAACATTTGCGACTCTGCCAACGGCCAGTCGATCCCCAATGCTTCGTCATTATATAAAATAGAGGCTTCTGCCTGCGGAGCATACTTGTTATCTACCTTATATGTAAAAACAGCTTCTTCACTCAAGACAGCAAAGCCATGAGCAAAACCACGGGGAATAAAAAATTGTCTCTTGTTTTCTTCACTAAGCAATACACAAACATGCTTTCCAAACGTAGGCGATGATTTACGCAAATCAACGGCAACGTCGAGCACTTCTCCTTTAAGAACACGAACCAGTTTCGCCTGACTATGTTCTCCTTTTTGATAGTGCAATCCACGCAATACACCAAAAGATGATTTCGACTCGTTGTCCTGTATAAAGTTTACGGGACCAATATTGGCTTCAAACTCTTCTTTCTTATAGGCTTCCATAAAATAGCCCCGTTCATCGGAGAAAACTCTAGGCTCGATCAGCCATACTCCGTCTATTTCTGTCTGTATATAGTTCATTATTGATAGTGATAAATAAAACGATGCAAAAGTAGTGAATTTTTCGAAGTTTTCTGGGATATATTCAATTTATCTCTTAATTTTGCAGACATGATTGAATTGGCACAACATATAGAGACTTTACTACTGGAAAACGACTGCGTCATTGTTCCGGGATTTGGTGGTTTTGTAGCACATTATTCGCCCGCAACCCGCGTAAAGGAAGAAAATATATTTTTACCTCCTACCCGTATAATCGGTTTTAATCCTCAATTAAAACTGAATGACGGTGTACTGGTGCAATCTTATATGTCAGCATACGACACAAGTTTTGCTGACGCCAGCCGTATAGTAGAAAAAGAAGTAAACGAATTTATCGGTCTCCTTCATGAAGAAGGGAAAGCCCATCTGGATAATATAGGCGAGATTCATTATAACATTTATGGTAACTACGAGTTCGTTCCTTATGATTATAAGATAACAACTCCTTCATTGTATGGTCTCGACTCTTTTGAAATACATGAACTTTCGGCTCTGCAGCAGAAAGAAAAAGTATTGGTACCGACTTATCAGGAAAAGGAAAAGAAGACTTTTGAAATTAGTATCAACCGCGCGTATCTCCGCAATGCTGCAGCAATGATTGCTGCTATCGTACTGTTCTTTGCCTTTTCAACTCCGGTAGAGAATACCGACGTTCAAAAGAACAATTATGCACAGTTATTGCCCAGCGAGCTTTTTGAGCAAATAGAAAAGCAATCGGTTGCAGTAACTCCTGTTTATGTTAAGAACGATGCTGCGCAACAAGCAAAGAAGCTTTCTGCTTCTTCCACTTCAACCAAAACTTCATCTGCTAAAAAGCATACAACGGATAAAGCCAAGACTTCCAAACCGATCGCAGTAAGAGAAGTGAAAGTGGTAAAACAGGAAACAGCGGCTCCTGCTCCTGCGGTGAAATCTCAAGAAAGTGCAAATCATCCTTTTCATATCATTGTGGCAGGAGGAATCAGCCTGAAAGATGCAGAAGTTATTGCGAACCAATTAAAATCAAAAGGATTTGCAGATGCAAAAGCTCTCAACACTGATGGTAAAGTACGTGTCAGTATCAGTTCATTCAACAACCGTGATGAAGCGACCAAGCAATTACTTGAGCTAAGAAAAAACGAAACTTATAAGAATGCCTGGTTACTGGCTAAATAAAAATCCCTTTTAAAAAGCATGAAACGAGTTCTTTGTCCTAAATGTGAGAATTATCTTTATTTTGATGAAACCAAGTATAGTGAAGGCCAATCACTAGTATTTGAATGCGAACATTGTGGCAAGCAATTCAGTATCCGGCTAGGAAAAAGTAAAGTTAAGGCTCTTAGAAAGGAAGAAAACCTGGAAGAAGAAGCTGAATCTCATAAAGAAGAGTTCGGATATATCACTGTAATCGAAAATGTATTTGGTTTTAAACAGTTACTTCCCTTGCAAGAAGGTGACAATGTCATAGGCCGCCGTTGCGTAGGAACAAACATTAATACTCCCATTGAAAGCGGTGATATGAGCATGGATCGACGCCATTGCATCATTAATATAAAGCGTAATAAGCAAGGAAAGCTAGTCTACACATTACGAGATGCTCCTAGTCTCACAGGTACTTTCCTTATGAATGAAATTCTGGGAGATAAAGACCGTGTACGTATTGAAGATGGCGCTATTGTGACAATTGGAGCTACCACATTTATTTTGCATACGGCTGAATGAACTTATAACTTATTTTGATACTCTCGCATGAATTCATCAGCGATATAGAGATTACCATAAAGATAAAGCCCTGTTTCCTTGTCATGCAAGTCAGCGCAAGTCTTGCTTTCATAAAACAATTGCAATGCTCTGACTGGAGTAATTTCCAAGCGTTTTGAAAGTTCGGCAGCAATGATACCGATACGATTACTTAATATTATCTCTTGAATTTCAGGAGACTTTACAGGATCATTCTGCCAGTTCTGTTCCATCATAAATAAGGTATTTATCCGTAATACTTTGGTTTAACAAACAAATCTGATTATTTGGTTGGTGTTGAGCAAGACGCTGTAATGCCACATCAGCACTCATCAAACCAGACATATATAAATTTACCGTATCAATTACCCGGTCATTCGCGACACCTCCCTCTATATAATCATAATTTGCCGCTGGATTCAGTCCACGACGACTGGCTACAATAAATTCCAACCATTCCGAATCGTAAGCTTTGAACACCTTACAACGAGCCTTTTCCAAAACAAGTTCTCTATCAAGTTGGTAAATATTAATAATGGCTTGGGTGTTGCGTCGCTTAGCCGTTGCAATAGCCCAACGACAAGCCTGCTCTTTGATGTCTGTAACATAGAATCCACGACCAAAATCAAGATTCTCCCTTCCTAAACGACAAATAGGAACATCAACTCGTTCCGTTCCTCCATGATATACTGTTATTTTCATCGTTTTGCCTCCCAAGTTGTCAGACATTCTATCATATTATCAGTCACATGCTCGCGACTCTCGGTATGTAATACATCATAGCAAGGCAAGATGTAATTCTCAATCATACCTACACGCTTCATGCGGGTAAAAACTTCTTGATATGATTTACCTAATCGGCGTGCCGTACTTTCAATGCAGGACGCTACAAATGCTAATGTCACTTCAGTATGTGATAATTCAATCAGATTTTCCATATTAAATCCTGTATAAAGCTAATTTGAGCTAATTACAAAGTTAATGAATATATCTGGAAACAGATAAAGTTTAATCTTCTTTTTATTGTTTTTGAATCATTCGATTCGTAGGAAGTACAATTCTAGTTCATATTAAATGGCATTACTAATATGAACAGAAATAAAAAAGGATAGGAATCTATATATTGGTAATATTCCTATCCTTTTTTCATTGTTTTATGTTCAAGCTATATCCAGATGTTCCGAAGAATACAATTTATGAGCTTTCCCATAAAGGCAATATCCAATTATAGCCGTAAGAAGGGAATAACCGAAAGAGGGAATCCACCAATAACAGTCTACAAATCTCCAAAGAAAAACAGAGCTTGCTATCCACATTAAAATAACACTCCATACAAACCATTGAGTTACTTTTTGAGTTGAGATAAACTTGGGCAGCATATTATTAGGTACACTTCTATCCGGTTCTCTCATAACTTTTCCATATACAAATATTTCAGATGAAACCGGTGAGATATTGGATGGTTGACTTGAAGTTGTTTCAAAGAAATCGACCTCTCTCTTTTTCACGATTCGTATCCAACTCTTCATCCATTCATAATGCCCAATAATACTAGCCAGCCAACACATAGAAGCAAACCATCCTAAGGTAATAATCAAAAGTGGTAGCCATATACTATCTAAAAATGAAAAAATAGTTCCACTGCAAGGACCGTATTGAACATTTTCTGATTGCGGTATAATGGTATAAAATGCCACAAACAAAGCACCGACGAAAATGGCGTAATAGTTAACCCATGTGTGATAACGTTGTACATGGAACTGGTAGGATTCAACAGCCTTGTCATATGCGGCTTGTTTCTTACAGATTTGGTCGCAAGGATTTGAACTTGAGTTACACATAATTATATAGTTTAAAATTCGACTTCTGATTTAATTTCAAATCCTCCCCATCCATTTATATTATATCCTGAAGCATTTATTGGAATAAATAGATATTGAGGATAATTTTTACCACACATGATCGGATCTGCAATATAGCTAAATCCATAATATTTCCGTGTACTATCTGTTCCAAAAACGATATAGACTGGAACAGTAGACGTATATGTATCACCATCTGCTAAATTTACCATTCCTAATGTTGGTGATTTTAGAGCCTTACAATATACTTTATTAAAAATACGAGTCCAAGAATAGCTAGTATATTGTTTTTCTCTGCCACCATCTACAACAGTATGTGTTTTTTTATCTTCTTTCCCTACAAATGCACACTTTCCAATAGATTTTATTGAATTCCCGATACTTAAATATCCTTCAAATCCAATACAAGCATAAAAAGCATAAATACCCATAGTCTCAACCTTATTAGGAATTATCAAGTTACCAGTAAATCCACTACATCCTTCAAAAGCATGATCGCCAATACTCTTAACATTTTCTCCAATAGTAATTTCTCCTTTAAAAGAGCTACAACCATGAAAAGCGTAAGTCGGAATATCTGTTAACCCATTTCCTATACTCAATGAACCTGTAAAAGTAGAAGATTGAAATGCAGACCCTTTCATACTTGTTACACTATTCGGTATTACTAAGTCTCCTGTTACTTTGCTACAACCAGCGAATGCTGCTGTTCCAATACTCTGCACTCCCTCTTCTAATATCAAAGTCCCGTTAAAAGCAGAATATTCAAAAGCACGTTCTCCAATTGTTACAGTTTTTTGAGGAATTACAATATTCCCTGTTAATTTAGAAGTATTCGCAAAAGCATATTGACCAATACTTTCTACTGTCTGAGGTATATAAACGGAAGTAATAGAACTATTATAAAACGCTCTATCTGAAATTGTTTTCAAGTTCAAAGGTAACAACACCGTAGAAACTTTAGAACTATTAAAGGCACTAGCAGGTATACTTACATCACCCAATTCTGAAAGATCTACCGTTTTTAAGTTAGGCATAGTCTTTAAAAACTCGTAATCAAAGGTATTCAGATGTCCTGTGATTTTCAATTCTTCTAAAATTTTAGCGTCTTCACTATTGATTTGTTGTTCCAAAGTTCCTGCTGTTGCTACGTAAATATCCTGTGAACTTCCTCCACGCTGAGTAATCTGTATTGTTTCAGAAGTAACTCCCAATTTGTCAACTAATTTAATAATTGAATAACGCAATTGAGTATTATTATTCTGTTGGACATTAAATGCAATCGTTTCATCCCGCATTATGGCACGTGATGTCGGAGCGATAGAAATCCATGTTTTATCCGCTTCTGGAATTTCTATGGTATAATCGATATTAGTGGAAAGCTGCACACTCACTGTACCACCAGTATAAGGAACTGTATAAGAACGATCGGTGATATTAATCACTCCTTCCACAAAATTGATAGAACGCATGATAGTCCGTTCCTCACCATCGGAGACGAAAACCAATACCTCACTACTAAGTATCGTTCCCGGTGTACTTACCTCAATTACTCCAGAAGCATTACCCGAGGATTTTACCACAGCACGGAAACCATCTTGCGCCAAAGCTTTCACTACTGTCTTATCTGTAGCCCCCGTAATAGTATATTGAATGGGATAAGTCTGATTGGCCAATACCCGTATATCCTCCGTTTCATTGAAAGTGATAGACAGCTTTTTGTGTTTGGGTACGGAGATAATGTTTCCGGCTTGCATCTCCAAATAAACATAATCATCATCCTCCGTCACATTCTTGAAGAAAGCGTCTCCACTTGTTCCATCCGCACCGGTCGCTTTTCCAAGTTTTGTCCAGTTTGAACCATTGTCATAAGATATATACCAATAACCGTCTTCTTCTATCTTCAATTGCGGAGTAACACCGTTATTACCGTCTGTACCATCTTGTCCATCATTTCCATTCGAGCCGTCAACACCTTGCGCCTTTATCTTATTACTATTATCATCTTTCATCCAATCTCCATTCAACGTCCAATAATAGATACCGTCGGTATCCTGCTTCACTCCGACAACAGGTGTCACCCCATCCTTGCCATCCGAACCGTCTTGACCATCATTACCATCTGCCCCATCTTTACCATAATATATGGTTATCGGTTCACGTTTTTCAAAATAAAGTTTATAACCAATCACCTTCCCATTATCATTCAAAGGTACCACATTAGTTATACCATCTTTTTGTTGTAGTGCTTCAATGATTGATTGTATAGACGAAATATCAGTATTCATCTGTTCACACAAGCTTTGCAATTCGCCAAAAGCATACCAAGTCGGCAGTTTTATAACAGTTCCATTCGACAAGGTAAAAGTAACAAAGTCCTGACTGGAAGTGTAATCTATATCACTAAACATATCGTCACCATCCACTCCATCTTTACCAGTATCACCTGTAGCCTGCCCTATATTCGACCACGTACTGCCATTATTCACCGACAGCCACCAACGACCATTTTCTATTTTCAATTGTGGAGTAATGCCATCCATACCAGGTTTACCATCTATACCATTTTCTCCATCTTTTCCATCTTCACCTACTGCCTTTACTTTATTCCCAGCATCATCAATTAACCATTCCCCGTTTAACGTCCAATAATAAACATTATCCGTATCTCGTCTCACGCCAACCACCGGCGTTACTCCATCCTTACCGGCAATACCCGTATCACCTTTATCCCCCTTTTCTCCATGATAAATAGTAATGGGATCTCCCTTTGAAAAAGAAATAGTGTAACCAACCGTCTTACCACCTTCTGTAACAGGATTTACTTTTGTGATGCTTACATTACTTTGCAAAGCTTGTAGTAACGTTTGCAACGCCCCAATGTTTCCATTCATCTGTTTACAGAGTTCTTCAAGTGAAGTTACCCTGCCATCCAATTGATGAATACTATCCCATAAATCATTAGTGTTTGTTTTGCAGCTATAGAATGAAGTACTTAAAGCTGCAATCATTAAGAAAAAGAATACTGTCTTTTTCATCATAATTATTAGAGTTTTTGTCGCCACCTCAACTCCTTAGCAGTGGTAAGTCTATAAAAAAAGTGTGGAGTCGTTAGTTTATCTGTTAGGAGGTTCTGGTAAAACCTTGACATAAATAAACAATACCCCACACTCGTATATATATGCAATATAAAATTACACACGACTATACAAGTGATGAGTGTTATTGCTATCCTTATGTCAATTGAAATTTACCAGATTTCCTAACAAGGATAAAAGCTAAACACTTTCATCTATTAATATGTAATGTTGCACATGCAAACACTATTGCTGCAACGCTACAAAGATAGAAAATATTTCGCATAAACAACACTCTTGGGGTATTGAGACTGCAAATTTGGGATAAAATGAGATGAAAAGCAATATTGAAGATTAATTATCTTCATTGTATCTTGAGGATAATACGCGTTTGAACAATCTACTGCTATAACGCGGCAAAGATTAAAAATATTTTCACAAATAATTTTTCTAGAGGAAGCTAACAGAAGAAAAATCAAGATACTTCTTACTTTTTGATAAAATAGGTGATAAAAAGAGATAGGAAAACAAATTATAAATCCAGTAGAAATCCTACTTTCCGCATACAAATCTTACTAAAATTTTGCACCTAACAGTAAATTCACCGTTGGGCAACGGCAAAAATGTCGTCAGGCAACCACAAATTCACCATTGCCCAACGGCGAATTAGAGCATTTCTACCCGAAATATCAAAAAAATAGGGAAAGCTCCTGAAAGAACCTTCCCTATCTAAAGTTATTTTTTAGTAAGAATTAAGCTGCCGGATCCGGAGCTTCTCCTGAATCTCCTCCAGAAGAGCCACCTCCTTCGCTAGGTTCTCCACCGTTATCCCCGTTAAGATTGGTTACGTTATCTCCAAACAGCTCTATACTAGCTGATCCAAGCATTTCCTTGAATGCACCTCCCGGAGTAAAGACTATCTTCCTCCTAATAATGGTATTAACACTCACGTCTTCAGCTTTATCTTGGCTCTCGGCATTAATAGCTGGACGAAATGAACCGAACTCTCCCAACTTTCCAGAGAATCCTTCTTCTAAAAATGACACCATAGTATCTTGCACTCCTTTCAGTACCACATCCACCATAGCCCGATGAACGCCTGTCCGCTGATTTACTTCATCACATAACTTGTTATAGTTGATGCTCCCAACTAGAACGTTTGCTGCAACATACTTTTCTACCTTATTTTCCTTATCGAAACATAAGGTGATTTTTTTCTTTTTATATCTGATAGCCATATACGCCTAAGATTAAAAAGTTAAACAATATTAGGAAGCCACACTATTGACTTCGCAACAAAGGTATGAACACATTACGAGATTTACAAGCAAGATTAACATGGTAAAAAAGGTCTTGATTCATTGTATTTTACAGATGACTTTTTTATGCAATATTCATCATATCAAATTCGTTTTCCCCTTATAAACCAAGCATTTATAAAACAAAAAAGTAGAACAATAATTCATACAAAAAGAGACAAAATTGGTCATTAAGGATTTGAGCCTTTTCAAACCGTGAAAACGAAGAAAAAGAAGGTTATGGAAATAAAAAATACGAAGAATGCAAATTTGATCTTTAACAATTAATAACTTACCGTCTCTTAATTATCTAACAGTTAAGGGCATTTTGATAGTTGTATACTCTACCAAAATGCCCTCTACTTTTATCAACCTTAGGTTATATCTTACAGAATACCTTTAACGGTCTCAAGCATTCCTTTTTCCTGGATAGAATCCAAATCAGCTTTTACGGCTTCTGTCAATCCCGGAATCTTATTCAAATCTTCTCCCCAGATAAAATCTGCAGCCAGAACACCTTCAGCAACTTTCTTTGTGCAACCTGTTGCCCAAAGTTCTTTCAGCAGGTTCATGATTTCAGGAGCATCATTCGGAACAATTTCAGCACCATCAGCACGTACACCACCTTTATAATAAGTAATGATAGCAGCTAATCCAAGCACCAGTCCTTTAGGAAGTTCACCTTTACGTTCCAGATAAGTCTTCAATCCCGGCAAATCACGAGTTTCGTATTTAGGGAAAGAATTCAGCATGATACTGGTTACTGCATGATCCACGAACGGATTGTTGAAGCGTTCCAATACATCATTTGCAAATTTCTCCAACTCATCCTTCGGCAAGTTCAAAGTTTCCATCAGTTCGTCAAACATTACCTTGTGGATATATTTACCAATCACTTCGTGCTGGCAAGCATCACGCACAATATTCACTCCCGAGAGATAAGCAACCGGAGAAAGAACTGTATGCGGGCCATTCAACAAAGTAACCTTACGTTCGTGATAAGGAGCTTCTGACGGTACAAACAATACATTCAAGCCTGCCTTGTCAGCCGGGAACTCTTTTGCAACTTCCTGCGGAGCTTCAATCACCCACAAATGGAAAATTTCAGCCTGAACAACCAGATTATCATCATATTGCAATTTTTCTTTGATAGCAGCAATATCCTTGCGTGGGAATCCCGGAACAATACGGTCTACCAATGTTGCATATACACCACAAGCTTCTTCAAACCAAGTTTTAAACTCATTACCCAAGTTCCACAATTCAATATATTGATAAATTGTTTCTTTCAACTTATGACCATTCAGGAAAATAAGCTCGCAAGGGAAAATAATCAAACCTTTTGTCTTATCACCATTGAATGTTTTAAAACGATGATAGAGTAATTGAGTCAACTTACCCGGATAAGATGAAGCAGGAGCATCTTCAAGTTTACAAGCCGGATCAAAAGCAATACCAGCCTCCGTAGTGTTTGAAATAACAAAACGCATTTCAGGTTGCTCTGCCAACTTCATAAACTCGTCATTTTGAGTATATGGGTTTAAAGCGCGACTGATTACATCAATCATTGTCAAGCTGTTAACTGCCTCTCCTTTATCCAATCCTTGAAGGTTTACATGATAAAGATCATCTTGTGCATTCAGCATATCGACCATTCCTTTATCAATCGGTTGAACCACTACTACACTGCTGTTGAAATCAGCTTTCTGGTTCATGTTATAAATAATCCAATCTACAAATGCACGCAAAAAGTTACCTTCGCCAAATTGGATAATACGCTCCGGACGTTGTGTTTTAGGAGCAGTTTCTTTGTTTAATGCTTTCATGTTAGTTGTAATTTATAAAGTTGATATTATACAAATTCAAAATAAAAATCAATGTTTTCCTTTATCAGGATATCAATAGGCATGTATTTTACAGGTTCAACAGACTTCTTAAACACGACATGATCGCACAAAGCCTTCACCCCACAATATCCTTGCAAACCCGGACGTTGCCCGATTAAATAATGCACATCACCGGATTTTAATAAATCTACGTTTGCTTTCAGAAGGTCATATCCTATCAGTCCTTTCATGCTACGTCCCGCATGACGAAGATACTCTCCCAACTGATACACTCTGGAATTAAATACAACTCCCAGTAAAGCCTTCGGATGCGCCTGAAAAAACTCATCCAATGTCTGTTGGTTACTTTCCTGATCGGATTTATTAAGTACTACCTCATGGATTACCAAGTTATTATATTCTTCGGCAATGTAACTCATAAAACCATCCAAACGGCGTTGCATCTGTATTTCAGCCGGATTATCTTTATTGTTACTTAAAAACAAAACCAACTCCTGGCCTTCTCCTGCCGAATAATTGCGCATCAATATTTTCGCTGCGATATATCCACTCTTATATGAATCCTGCCCGATATATGTCAACGCTTTCGCTTCTTCCATATTGAAATCGACAAAAGCATAAGCGATCTTATTTTCCTGTAAATAGGCTGTCAGCGCCAGTGTCTCTTCCCGAAAATTCGGAGAAATCAATACCGCATCCACATTCTTTTCTTTTATGGAAAGGCAGGCTTCCTGATAACTCTTCTCATCCCCATGGTGATAGCACAGATAATCTATACTCACATTAAAAGGACGCAACTCTTGCCGGGCACGCTCAATCCCCCCTACTACCGAATGCCAATAATCATGCTCTATATAATAAGGTATCAAACAGAGGAAAGAATATTTCTTTTTAGCAGCCAAACCGATAGCAAACACATTGGGCTGATAATGAATCTCATCCAACACCTTTTGTACTTTGGCTTTGCTTTTGGGAGACACGTCACCGCGATTGTGTAACACCCTGTCAACCGTTCCGGCGGAAACACCGGCCATACGGGCAATGTCTTTAATGGTATAGTTCTGGTCCTCCATAGTGCTAAAACTTAAATATTATAAATAATCGCTGCAAATATACGAATTATTTTGTTACTCCAAGTAAATTTTCTATTTTTGTGTTCGATAACGGTTAATAAAACTAAAACGAGATTTACGCCTATTAGCTTTAAAATCAATACTATATAGGTATAAATACAGAAAGTAATAATTTTATATACTTAAAACACAGTAATAATGAAGAACTTCATGGACGAAAACTTCTTGCTGCAAACAGAAACTGCGCAAAAGTTGTATCACGAGCATGCGGCTAAAATGCCGATCATCGACTATCACTGTCACCTTATCCCTCAAATGGTAGCTGACGACTACAAGTTTAAATCACTAACTGAAATCTGGCTGGGCGGTGACCACTACAAATGGCGTGCAATGCGTACAAACGGAGTAGACGAACGTTTCTGTACGGGAAAAGATACCACAGACTGGGAAAAATTTGAAAAATGGGCGGAAACAGTACCTTACACTTTCCGCAACCCTTTGTACCACTGGACTCACCTTGAACTGAAAACGGCATTTGGTATCAATAAAATATTGAATCCACAAACCGCACGTGAAATTTACGATGAATGTAACGAGAAACTGTCTCAACCCGAATATTCAGCTCGTGGAATGATGCGTCGTTATCATGTAGAAACCGTTTGCACAACGGATGATCCTATCGATTCATTGGAATATCATATCAAAACACGCGAAAGCGGATTTGAAATCAAGATGTTACCAACATGGCGTCCTGATAAGGCTATGGCTGTAGAAGTCCCTGCAGATTTCCGCAGTTATGTAGAAAAACTGGCAGAGGTAAGTGGTGTTACCATCTCCAACTTTGATGATATGATCGCTGCTTTGCGCAAACGTCATGACTTCTTCGCAGAACAAGGCTGCCGTCTGTCTGACCATGGTATTGAAGAATTCTACGCAGAAGATTATACAGATGCTGAAATCAAAGCCATCTTTAATAAGGTATATGGTGGCGCAGAATTGACCAAAGAAGAAATTCTGAAATTCAAATCGGCAATGCTTGTGATCTTCGGTGAAATGGACTGGGAAAAAGGATGGACTCAACAATTCCATTACGGCGCTATTCGTAACAATAACACGAAGATGTTTAAATTACTGGGTGCTGATACAGGTTTCGATTCTATCGGTGAATTTACAACCGCCAAAGCAATGGCTAAATTCCTTGATCGCCTGAACACTAATGGCAAATTAACTAAAACAATCCTTTACAACCTGAACCCATGCGCCAACGAAGTGATTGCCACAATGCTGGGTAACTTCCAGGATGGTTCTATCCCGGGAAAAATCCAATTTGGTTCCGGATGGTGGTTCCTCGACCAAAAGGATGGTATGGAAAAACAAATGAATGCTTTGTCAGTACTCGGTCTTTTGAGCCGCTTCGTAGGTATGCTGACAGACTCTCGTTCCTTCCTATCCTACCCGCGTCATGAATATTTCCGCCGTACATTGTGTAACCTGGTAGGACGTGACGTAGAAAACGGAGAAATTCCGGCATCTGAAATGGATCGTGTAAACCAAATGATTGAAGATATCAGCTACAACAATGCCAAGAACTTCTTCAAGTTCTAATAGATAGTAGTTACACTATAAAAAAATACCGCTACCAAAGTCGAATATAGCTTTGAGTAGCGGTATTTTTTATTCCTACAGCTGAACTGTAACAACAAAAAGGCTCTTAACAAAAAAGGAGAACCTTTTAAGTTCTCCTTTTAATAATCCTTGTACACCCTCAGGGTGTCGAACTATATTTTTAGTTTCTTGAACTTCAAGGTTTTGCGAATCTGTTTTTTCAAGGTCCCACATATAAGGACGTTTTCTATTTCATAGTTTTGCAACTATTTGTTTCGCTTAACGGGCACAAATATAGAAAAAAAAATCAAAAGAACCCAATTGGTGGTTCAAAAATAAAATATCATTTTATATTTTTCTCACAATAACTTTTGTACCTATCATAAACCAGGCAAGATATTCCTTCGATATAACAATGCATTTTTTTCATGACTACTTCAAGGTTACTTAAAGATATATCTTTTGATTCAGAAATAGTTAATTTGATTTTATCATGTATTGTTTTTCCTTTATCACAATGATATCTAAAGGCAAATGAATTTTCATCAATATCATTTAATTCATTAAGTAACTTATCAAATGCTATTGTTTCCTGTTGATTAACATCTTCGATTTTACTTAAATATGTTTTTAAAATGCTCCATAGTTTCTTTAGGCAGTGACCAGATTCATAACCAACTTCGTCATTCGTAATTTCGTTTTCGGCCAATCTAAAATATCTTATAGTTTGTTTAATTATTAGTTCTAAATAATGTCTGTAATTATAGATGATTGGATATATATGAGAATCCTTTTCTCTAACACCTTTATTTTTCAATATTTGCAGAGAATTAATTGCAACATCATAAAAACCACTGATTATCATAAAATCATTTCTATCGACAAACCTGCCTATTATTGACAAATCATTATAATCTAAAGGCTCTTTAAAAAGTGTATCATTTTTTGTTGGACGAGCAAAATCATCTAAATCTACATGACCAAACAATTCTAATGGATCTTTATGTCTTTCTATTATAATATCACTGCTTGTGGAAGACGATTTGACTAAATCTGACTTACTATTAAGTAGAGCAAAGATTCTAGATATTTTCACTCCTTTTTTTCTATTAGTCCTTTTCTTCTTATGCTTTTTATGAGTAGAATGCCATTTCATAATTGATTCAATACTTAAACTTTAATTTAAAATAGATATATTCAGTCAACTAAAGTGAATTACATAAATAACATCTTCACTTTTATTTACTGCTATTTTATAGATACATTATTATGCTTTCATTTTTGATGCATAAACGGATATTACTATACTACTCTTTTGCAATTATAGCCTTTGGGTCAATATCACAATATTTAATTTGCACACCTTGGAGTCCCATCACCAAAGACTCAATAATATTTCTAGAAATTCTCTGTTCCTCATTATTTTGAGGGTGTTCTTCTGTATGTGGTTGTGAAGAACAAAACAAGATTATCTGCTTATCAGTTAATCTCGCACACTCTCTAAAAAGATTCTGAAGGCTTTGCTCTTTCATAGAGTGTTGGCAAGGTTCATCCATAATAAGGAAACCTGGATGATTTGGTCCAATTGCAAGTAATGTTAGGTAATACGCCCATAAGCTTCTGATAAAATCTGATGCAGATGAATCAGATCTGATTTCTTCCTCAATATTTTCACCATGCTGAACTACAGGCAAATATTTATAAGTGGTATCTTCTTCTTTAAAAAACACTTGATTCATTACATTATTGCTAGTATAATTGAATTTATTGAGGTATGTCTTAAATTGACTAAGTTGAATACTGACAGGATTTTCTATTACATTACGGTTTTTCAGTGATACTATTTCACCACATATTGAATCATAGTTAACTTTTATAGTCTTGAGTCGTCCAATCACATTCTCAATGTGAGATTTTACACTATCTAGAACCGCGATCTTTGACCTATCATTTACAAGTTCAAACTGTTCAGTAGCAGAAAGCGGATTTAAGTTCACGTCATTTAATTCTGCCATTATTTTCAACTGATCTAGTTCTATTGACAATTGATTCTCTAAATATAGCTTATTTAGTTCCTTATTTTTAATAGATCTTTCTAATCCATCTATCATTGGAGCAAGAAACTTTTTCTGCATATTCAACACATTTTTACTTTCTTCTATCTGTTCGGGAGAAATTGTAAATTGCTGAGTATTATTTATAGGAAGAAACTGATGACAAGTCGGACATTCCTCCACGTCTAAATTGTTAACAACATTATTTACTTGAGCTAGACTTAAATATCTTTTAATCTCATGTTCAATAGTTTCAACCTGCTTCTTGATATTATCCAATTTCTCAATTTCGGCAACTAAGCTAATACAGAAATTCTCATATTCTACCTTATGCTCCTTATAGTTCTTTAGAGCTAACAAATAACCATTATTTCTTTCAATTATTTGGCTATTATTTTGTTTAGTTTCCAAATAAGAAACACGCTCTTGCAATTGAATAACATAATCATTCAACCCACAATCTGTATCGCGCACTCCATAGCGTAATTCCGCGAGAGCAGTTTTCTGTTTGGCCAATATAGGATTTAAACCTACTACAAAGAGCTTGTTATAAGTTAGATAACTAATAAAATCACTTGTTACAGAACTCCAATTTCCTTCTAACGCTTTTCTTCTCTCTTTAAGTTTATTTGCAGTAACCAATTCGCTATCAAAGTCATACCCCATGGCATACTCTATTATACGCTGCTTTGGGTTTACAATGTTAAAAGAGCGTATATTGGCAAAAAAGTCAGACCATCCACGTGTTTGTTCAATGAAAGTCAGGGCAAATAATGTTTGCATATAAAGTATTGTACCCTTATCTGTATTTCTAGCTGGAACAGTCTTCAATGGCAATCCTGCAAACTCAGAGAGAAGCGCATAAAATCCAACAGTAAATTCTATATTATGATCATCCGTTCTATGCACATAATATTCTCTACTATCACTAAGCTGCATATCATCTACCATCGGAGTTTTCCATACATATAAAACATTATCCCTTAACTCATCACATTTGATATTTCTACGCACTGTAATAACTTCATTAATAGAATTGGACAACTGAAGCATCACATATGATGAAAGCACATTCCATTCTTGGTTGCTATGATTTGAATCATCATATTTGAAGACATCTTTCACTGACTTATCCATTGCTCCTGTCCCTGATTTACCATCAATGAGTTCCTCCATTCCTAGGCAGTAAAAGAGGCACCTTACAATGGTTGTTTTACCAGAAGTGTTATCTCCAACAACAAGATTCAGTCCATTTTGAAAATTCAAAACTCTACCAAATTGTCTAATATTATTCTGATCATCATAGGCGTGAGCAGATATAGAAATATTAATCTTATCAATATGTATCATAATTATTAAAAATCAAATTCGATATTTTCCAACATTTTATCTGTCAATTTTCCAATTTCATTTAAACAATCATTTAGTTCTTGTACCAGTTCCACCTCATTTATTGCTTGTAGGAAATCGTTAGCTGCAGAATCAAGAGCAACAGTTACTTTCTTACTTTTATTTGTTTCTATTTTCAAAAAATGATTAGAGATACACTGAGATATAATGGGAATAATGTCATTTTCAAGTAGCCATGGTGCTTCAGTCACTTTATTTTGTATTTTCCACATTTTAAGTTTCTGCAAATTTTCTCTATACTGCAATCCCCACATATATACTTGGAGTTTAGGTATAGATAGATTTTCAAATCTTTTTGTGATCAACATGATTGCAACAATTTTATATAATGATGTTGATACCGTCCGAATTGGGCTCGGTTTTGGAGTAAAAATCTTGGTAATCATGAATTTTCTTTTATATAGTCAAGCGAACATATCAATAACTTTTCTGCAATGCTATAATTAGCATATCCTTTGGAAAGCGTTTTATCTTTATCATCTGTATAGAGAATATTAGATGCGGCTTCCATTATTTTATCTTTGACTTCTTTCAAGTCTTTTCTTGCATCCATATCAGCTATAAAATATTTACTTCTAAGTTCTTGAATTTCCATAAATGCTTGTTGATCTTTCTCTCTAAGTTTCTCTGCTACATAAGGCATCTTGTTTATCTCATTATTTAATCTAAGACCACGAATATACTGGTCAAGATAAAAAATGGATTTATCAGAAGCTTCTTTAGGATGTGAAAACAGTACATCCATTTTTCTTTCCAAGTTCTTTGTGTATTCCACATTTTCTTGCTGATATATTCGTCTCAGTTCCTCATTTTCCTCCTTATTCTCCATATCTGTCCACGTTTTGACCAATTTGAAAAAATTTTCGTCTTTAGTCACAGGTGAAAGATAATTATCAAATCTTGATGAAGGATATACAATAACATCATTAAGATTTCCATCCTCATCAAGGAGTTGTTTCACATATCCAACGTAATAAAAAATATCCAATTTCCTAAAAAACACACCAGCTCCGGAATTCCCTCCCATAAGCGTTATCGCATCTTTGGGTTGATTAACCATATTATCAGATTTAAGATGCCATTGCGACTTACCTCTACGTTGCAATTCATATATTCGTCCCGTTTTTGATAATTCAGTATAACCATAAAAAAAATATTTTTCTTCATCAATTATATCATCACATCTCTTAACATTATTCATAAAATCAAAGCTGATATCAGGATTGGCAATATGAAGAATGGCAAAATCTTTTTCTTCAGTTAAATTATAGTTATCTATTGCAAGAACGTTTATTTCGTGTGATACATCATTATCATATGATATAACTTTTATATCACTAATATCAAATGCTGCCCCATTACTGTTTTTTTTTATACAATGCCCAGCAGTCATAACATAGTAAGAAACTCCATCTGAAATAATGGTACCCGTTCCTAAAGAGCTATCTGCCTCATCACTACATAGAATTTCGACAGAAATACAACATATTTGATCGATTAATGACATTTTTTTTATTTAAGGAAATAATTGTATACCATCATGTATTGTAAAGAGACATTCATCTTCTTCACCCTCTTTTATAAATTGAAAACCTTTCTTCTCAATCTTCTCTTTTTCATAATTAAAATAAAAGTGAATAGGTTTTGATTTATCTCGTTTTGTATGATATATGATATTGGCAATAGATTCTCGGTCAGGATGACATGAACGTCCAGTACCACCATTTGTAGATATTAAAAACTTGTTACATTCTATCATATCTAGCATTTCATTACTTATATTATTACAACTACCATGGTGTGAGACTTTAACATAATCAACAACTAATTTACGGTCATCACAATTGTAGCCTTTCCGTTTCAAACTATCAATGATTGTACAGGGATAGCTATCACCAAGCATCAAAGCGCTATAATTGTCGCAATTTAGAATAAACGATATGGATGACCAGTTCACTACTTCTTGTTTACTAGTTTCATTAGGAGATTTTTTATTATTTCGAGACAATTCTATTAAGGATATTTCCAAGTCACCCTTTTGACGATTATTATTTCTTGAGATATTAGCAATTTCTTTTTTAAAATTAGCGTCATTCAACTCTTTTATATATTCAAATGGTGACAATATTTGAAAGTCGGCAAATGGTAAATGTTTTTCCTCACCAGCGATAACAGGTTTTCTCCATCTTATAGCAGGATGTCCTGATTGAATTAAGTCGTGATTGATGCATTCCAGTTCATCTGCTAGTTTTTTTGCTTGCATCATTGATATGTTTGGTGAGGTTTTAAAGGGTACTTGATAAGCACAATTCACCCACATTTCCTTAACCGGAAAAGGTTTGTCATCTTTGTGTCTTTTTATATAAGCTAATATACCTCCAATATGGTCATCATCATAATGCGTAAGTACCATAAGATCAATCGTGCCTAGCATATCAAGCCTTTTCACAATTTTGAAAGAATCTTGAGTTGGCCCACCATCTACTACTACGACACCCTCATTTTTTCCTTTTTTACAATGAAGGATGAAGGCATCACCATGGAGTGCTTGTAGCATTTCTATATGCAGCATAATTTTTTATTATTAGAACCAAATGCTTTTCTATTAAGAACAAAGGTAGTACAATCTATTTTAAAATCAAATGGTTATAATAATTGTTTTTTAGAAATTGTGAAAACCAAAGTAAAACAAACCATATTTTATAGTTAACGTCAATATTTCAACTTCTTCCCCGCAAAGATAGCCCCGTGCCTTAAGGATTGAGCAGGGCGGCCCTTCGGGCTGGTTGGATGAAAGAAAATCATCCTCGCTGCGCTCCGGTATTTTCTTTCACCAAGCCTTGCACAATCCCGGCACAAGGCAGTCAGGCAGGTAAGAAATTAAAATACTGGCTCCACAGAGCCGGTCATGTATCATTTAAAAAGTTGAAAGTATGACTGAGCTAAAAGAAGAAGTAATGGTTCACGAAGAAAACGTAGTGAACCAAGTTGGAAACGCAGAAACCCCACCTGCCATTCCATTAACCAAAAAGAATGCCTATCGGGTAACAGCAATCAAACGGATAGGGACAGACGGGGATCCTGTCCCTTTTCATTTCAGAAAATTACATTCGGGAATGAACTGCTATGCCCATTTGTATGGTGATGAAAAGGAGAAGAAAGAATTACATCCTGGTGATTTCAAAGAATGGGAAGCGGTGGCTTTCAGATATCCGGGATATTTGGAAGAGTATCAGGGAAGGGCTTATGATGCCTACCGTTGGAGTTCCTTTAGCCCGGATGTAAGGGGTGAAACGGAGATTATGCAATATGAGAAGCAGTTACTGGAGGACTTACTTCAAATACCGGAAAAGAAGCAGGAGGAATATATAGCGATCTATAAACAGAAATTCTCTTCCCTACTCGGAAGTCTTTCCAATTGTGCCAGTACCATGATAACCGGTTCTGCCAATTTTAATTATAAGCGGAATGAGAAAGCAAACAGAAGCTGCGACAACAAGTACAATGAATTCCACGAATGGCGCAAAAGATTTCTTGAGGCCATGCGGCGGGTGAAGGAAGTGGCACGACCGGAAGAAGAGAAACAGGAAGAGGCATGGAACAGACTGAAACGTGATATTGTCGGTAGTGCAGAAACGATTCACGAGATTGACACAGGTAAGGTCAGAGGATATGACCGGGCATTATTTGTCAGCAGTATTCTGAATAAGGTCGGCACATTTGCCAATCATGGCGAGGTGGAAATCGTTCAAAAAGCGGTGGATTTCATTACTGAGTATAATTCCAGTGTAAAAAAGCCAGTTATTACCGCACGGAACAAGTTCTTCCAACTTCCTGAAATAGCACAACGCATGAAGGAAAAGCTTCAAACGGTAAAGGAGCAAGAAAACAAAGAGTTAAAGTTCGAGGGTGGAACGCTGGTCTGGAATTACGGAGAAGACCGGTTGCAAATCCTGTTTGATGATATCCCGGAAGAGAGCAAGCGCAAGGAACTGAAATCTTCCGGATTCCGATGGTCGCCACGAAACCAGGCATGGCAAAGGCAGCTGACGAGTAATGCCGTCTATGCGGCCAAAAGAGTATTGAACCTTCCAAATAGCTGAACCATGAGAAACGAACAAATTAAATATGTCATTGACTCCCGGTTCTTCCGGGGATATTGCCTTACTTCTCTATCCGATGGCACACATTCCGATTATGGAGGTGAAACGTTAGAAGAACTGAGAATCAGCGAGCGCAACCCTTATCTGATTTCAGTATCGGGGAAGGAATTGGACAAGAGGCTTCGTATCTATGAGAAGTCCCTTTGTGGATCATTCCGTGAAATAACGGAGGAAACTTACTACGATAGTATGAACGTATTGCCACCCATCCGCCTGACCGGACGTTACTTTTTTGTCGGTGAGCCTTACTCCGGTAATCTGTATCCGTTCTGTTTCAACGTAGGAGGACGGTATTTCAAAGGATTGTATTCCGCAAGAGCACCGAAGGAGAAATTGGAGAGGATCATCGACAGTCATTACCTTCAAATTACGTTCAAAAGTAAAGTGATAAAGGGAGCCACTCAGGTAATCACCGACAAGAAAAACGGGGATACGCTGATAACCCCTTATTCTTTTCTCAATGCGGAAGGTAATGAACGCTTCATTTGCAACATGGTAGCTAAACAAAATAATGCCGGAGATCTTCACAGGGCAAGAAAAGAGATGGCTGATATTCTGCTCAGCCTGCGTAAGCATCACTTTCTCTATTTCTCCGACAACCATGGAGAGGATGACATCGAAAAGTTTCTGGATGAAGTAAACTATGAGAAACAGACCTTGTTGGCAAACGGCAGATTCTTTCAATTTCCCATAAACCACGAATCGGTTTCATTCACCGGAAGCATAAAGGAAACAGGAGAAACGTTCTTTTACCGGATTTACGACCGGGAGTTGTTTCAGCACTTGCTCTGCAAGCTAAGGAATGTCAAGCGAGAAAAAACAGAAATAAAAACAGGAAGCAATGAGCATCCATAAATGTCCGACAAGGGAATGGCGGTGGCTGGAAACGGTTGCCGCCATTCTTGTTTATTGTCACTAAAAAAGATAAGACGATGAGTAAAAAGAAAGAAGTTTTAGAGCGCAGACTTGCCCGTTTGGAATCTTCCCTATCAAAGGAACAGGCAAGGACAACGCAAGTAATGAATAATATCGGTTGGGGTACCGGGATGCGATGTACAAAATGTACTCCCTCTTTTCGTAAGGAAGATGAACTGAAAGAAAAAATCCGATTGGTAAAAACAGAACTGGCCGAATTAAACTAAAATGAATATGACTACAGAAAATACAGCCAATAAACTATACTGGCAATCCGATCTCTATCCGGATGGACGCGTAGAGGTACAATTGACATTGGCAACTTATGCCGATAACGATAATCTATATGTCGGACTGATCTGTCCGTGTGAAACTGTGGAAGATGGTTGGGAACCGTTTACCGACCTTACCATCAACCAATTCTCTTTACCTCCCTTCCACGCTTATGTGGATAGCCGGGATTATAACAAAGGCGCACACGAATTCCTGATGCGATACGGAATAGCGGTTCCCAATACGGAATTACCGGAATGGAACGGCTTTAAACTGTTCTCTTTCAACCGGAAGAAGTTACAGGAATTGGCACCGGAATATTACAAAGTAATTGCTGCCAAGTTACCACCGGAAGCAGGAAAACCGGAAATCGTAGAATACAAGCAGAGGGAATATCCCGCCCG
The DNA here is from genome assembly GCF_003439055.1 of Bacteroides sp. OM05-10AA. Lineage (NCBI taxonomy): Bacteria > Pseudomonadati > Bacteroidota > Bacteroidia > Bacteroidales > Bacteroidaceae > Bacteroides > Bacteroides sp. OM05-10AA. The sequence continues at coordinate 78,480 of NZ_QSUR01000016.1, read as the reverse complement.
AACTATTAAAGACACGTATGGAATTTATATTGTTTCCGTACCCGAATTGGAGAAGGCACTTCTTGACGGAATGGCTCAAAGCGATACCGAAGCGCAAGAACTGCATGAGAGCATCTGCCATTACCTCACAAGGGAAGATCTCAACTATTTGACCGATGAGGAAATAATGGAAGGAATCAACTGCGGAGTTGAACAAGGTTGTACCATCACTACAATAATAAAATGACTGGCATATGGAAAAATATCAATTCGTATTCTTTTCGGGTGCCATTGGTTTCACCGCCCCGCATATCGGAGAAGTCCGTAAAGAAATCACCCGGAGAGTAGAAAAAGAGAAAGCGGAATCCGTCAGGCATGACATTGAATTGCAAATGATAGCGGATAAGGACGGCGTTCCCGGCGTATTGGATTCCTGCTATCTCTACAACGACTCCTTTGAGATGATACATGGAAGTATTTCAGGTACGAAGAACTACCTGAAAGAATCCTGGAGATACCGCATGAACAGAACCCACTCACTAAAGCATCAAAGATCATGAACACAGCAAATCAATCCTGGCAAAGTTTTGTACCGCCATCGGTAAGCCTCTACCATGTGGACCACCGGAAAGATCTGGACGAACATGAGGACTTGCAGGAACAATGTATCCGGAAGAATAGTCTGGATGTCATTCATGAAGCGGTGTTCGACTGGTATATGGAACAGGAAAGAGAGAATCTGACAGATACGATTGATGAGATTGAAAGGAAGATGTCGGAAGATGGAAGGTATGAGGAGTTTAAAGAACATGCGGAAGAAATCAGCGACCTGATTTACGAGCGTAACGATACCGACCCGACCGAAGATCTTATCAGACATTCCACTGTTACCAATCTGTTTTATTCCCTCGGAGTGGAAATAGATGGATACAGTGCATGTAGCAATACGCGCGGGGAATCAGAAGCGATGGCTTGTTACAAAGTGAGACGCGCATTGAAACTAAAAAAAGGGCAATACGATGATGAGATACTGGAACTGGTCCAAAACGCTTCGTATGGCGGTGAATTGCGTATCTATTTCAATGCCATGTTCGATAAGTTGCTTACCCACAATCAGGATGCAGATTTCCGTACGATACGTTTTCATGGCGATGTAGTGGTAGCCATAGCTGATAGTCGCAACGGTTCCGGTTATGACATTACATTGCCAATAGACATCACATTCCCATTTAAAAGAGACAACCTATTTGTTGACTCGCAGGTACATTATTCATATGCGGATGAAATATGCGGCATGAGTAATGACTGGTGCGACTCCACTCTGTGGGAAACAAGTATGAAGCGGTCAAAAAGCCACATACCGACAAGTACGATGACGGAACACCAATTACAGGAAACCGCGTATGAAAAGACTTTCCGTGAAGGGAAATGCACTTTCGGAGACATGAATTACAAACGTCACCGGAATACATTCTATATCAATGATTTTCCATGCGGAAGCAAATGTCCCCATTGCGGTACATTCTGGATTGACTAAGACAAATCATTTATTATTCACCCATAAAAAAACAAATGATCATGAAAATCATGTGTAGTCAGGAGCATTACGACAAAGTAATGCAGTATGCCAAATCAATCAATGACACTTCTCTCAAAAAATGTCTGGAACGCCTCAAAGGATGGGAGGAAAATAAAAATCGCCCTTGTGAGATTGAACTCTATTATGACCGGGCACCGTATTCCTTCGGTTTTGTACAACGGTATGTAGAAACCGGAAACGAAGGTATCGTCGGAGGACTTCTTTATCACGGTTCACCGGACGAATCATTCGCCGTCACCATGACACCCACCATAGGATGGCAGATACATACCTGAAGAAACGGCTGAACGGAAAGTCAGGGAACATGGATGCGGAATTCGGAAATAACAAGCCGGATTCCGCATTCTCATTTCTTGCTGCAAAGATAGCCGTTTGTCCGATGAATGCGCAAGGCGGCCCTACGGGCTGGTTGGCTGAAAGAAAATCATCCTCGCTGCGCTCCGGTATTTTCTTTCGCCAATCCTTGCCGCAATCACGGACAAACAGACAACACATCCAACAAGAAATAAAAATGCCTACCCATGTAGGCGGATGTCCAACTTAAAAAGTAAAAGTCATGATTACAGACGAAAGAACCCTGAACAAGCTGTACGCAGATACGGAAACGGTGTTGTTCACATTGGAAGACAAACCGGAAGCGGTCCGCAAGATAATGGAGATTATCAGCGATACACCCGAATACCTCCAGCTAATGAATTACCTTCCTGTCCATGCGCAGGATGATTCGAAAGCTGACTGGTGGCAAAGCAAAGAAGTGGACTGCCTGTTGGCAGAGCTATTGCATGTACTTGAAATCTACACACCGGACGGATTCATCTTTGGTACTATAAGCGGCAGGACATACGGATTCGGGTACGGCAATGCGGAATACGAAAAGGATATGCTTTACCGCATAGAAATCCAACTCAATTGGGGACACGTTTACCGAGAAAAGAACGAGTACAGAAAGAAGAAAAGACTTTATGCGGAAATAGCGGGGATATTCAGTCCGGAAGGATATACGACCGAACTGAAGAAAAGAGCGAAAGGTTGCCGGATTGTAAAAGGGAATACGGAACTCCATGCCCATTATGGTTGGATTACCGGCTATTGCGAAAGCATACATTTGTCACAGTTCATCACCTTGTTGCTCAGAGGAGGTCGGAATTTCAGATTCATGAAATGTCAGCTACTCGATTCGGTATTCAACTTCACGGAAGAAGAGGAACTCCAATATTACCGGAAGCAGTGCGCAACAACCATACACTATCAGATATTCGACCTTTTCATGAGAAAGCCGTGGGATATAACCGATAACCTCATGGCGGTGGCTTCGGAAATCAATATACCTACAAAAAGCCGTCCCCAAGGCTTCTACAACCATTCTCCCGTCTACAAGTACGTCTTGTCCGCTTATCAGGAACTGGTGGATAAGGATTATCTGGAAGAATATATCCACACCCTCGGAATTGATGAAATGCGCTGTGCTAGAGTTACTACAAAAGGATATTCAAAACCCTTGTTTTATGGAACTCAATTATAACCAGCTACTGCTCATTTACCTGTGGCAATACAACCACTATGAGTACGAGGGGCTGACACTGAAGCTCTTTCAGGAAACATTCGGCAATATGTACGGAAACCATTACTACGACAAATGGATACATTATTTCAACCGGAACCTATGGGATATGATCGCCTATTTCAGAGGAGAAGGCGAAAACGGACAGAAGTTCTGTAACATGGTTGCCATACAAGTCAAGTTGTACCAACAAAACCGCCAGTCTTATGGAATTCAGTAATTTTTATACCGTTGAGACACTGCAATACCTCAATAACTCCCACGATTATGGGTATGATGTCTCTCAAAGTGATTCGGACAAGGTAAACCGCCTTATCTCATTCATCCAAAAGGAAAGAGACAGTCGTGAAGAACCCGTTGCCGGTGATATGATAGAATATACCACCCGGAGCGGTGATTATTATACCCATGCGCATATCGAACGCATCAAAGACGGTTGTCCTGAAATCTGCCTGTCGGCCTACGTCCCTTTCTGTTACGAGGACACAGGGCTGGCGCGTTTCAATGCCGGCGGAGGGCCGTGGACTCATCTTGATAAGTTGTCATTGGAGCCGGCCGGAATCAAAGCCAAGTTATTCAAGACATGGGGACACTGTGGCAGGTGCGCCAGCGGAGCGGTCTACTTCAAGACATTTGTCCGAGTATGGAAATACACGGAACCCGAACCTCTCTTCGGGAAATATACCACCAAAGAATGGAGCAAATACTTCATCAGCAAACTGCCGGACCCGGAGAAACCGGGAGAATTCACCTATACGGGTGATGGATTCACGGTTTACTCGGAAACAGAATTCAACAGGCTGGTACAGTTACTTCACGGGGAAGTGTTCGACGGGATATACCGTAACTCGCTTGTCCTGTGGGGGTATCGTATGGAGTGGAAATACCTGTCAGTAAAAGAATGGAACGGGATAAAAGCCGGTATCCACCTTTCATTTCTCGGCACGTTCTCCGTGAAAATACGCACAAACCATGAAAATCATCAAGTAATTATCTATAAAAAGAAATAAGCTATGGCAAAATATGACACTCCTTCTGAAATCCGGCCGCTTGAGAAGCTGATTGTGGATTTCTCCTACACAAACGGATTTGATTCTATCCATGTATTCAACGATTTTCTCACCTTTATCATTCACGGTTTCTCCCCGGGTGCTCCTCCATTACACAGTTGGAAATACAAACGACAGCATAATATGGTATTCATGCAAATGGTTGCAGAGTGGACACAGATCATGAACCGACAGATTAAGGAAGATACGGACTGGTTTGATCCGTTTGGAGATTTATATATGGCGCTGGCATCCAATAGTACCCAGCAAGCGCAAGGACAGTTCTTTACCCCGGTACATATTTGTGACCTCATGGTGCTGTGTACCGACAACGGAGAAAAAAAGACGGGAGGAAAAATGAATGATCCCACTTGCGGTAGTGGCAGGCTGCTGCTGGCTTATCATGTGCGTCATTTAGGAAGTTATCTGGTAGGAGAAGACATCAACCGTACCTGCTGTCTGATGACCGTATGCAATATGCTGATACACGGCTGTGTCGGAGAGGTAATTTGCCATGACAGCCTGAATCTAAAGAACTTTGTGGATGGCTGGAAAGTTAATCCGGTCCTCACACGAACGGGAATACCTACCATCCAAAAGATGAGTATGGAGGAATATCAGGCAAGCCGAGACCTACCTCTATCCCCTTATTCGATACAAAAAACGGTGTCCGGTGGTGGCAGTGACAAGCGCCGGAATGTGCGTGGCACTTTTCCGATGCAAGCAACCCTCAATATGTAACAATCAATTTAAAACAGATTCACATGGAAAATTCAATTATCAAACGAATCTGCAACTCATGCAGTTGCAACGAACAGGAAGCACAAGAATATCTGGATGATGAAATCCGCAACCTCCGGGAGTTGAAAGAACTGGATGATTTCAGATACGATGACATGGAACAGGCGTGCAACAACCTCGGACTGGAATACGAATTCGCGACCTATTTTATAGGTATACTGTCTATATGCTAACTATTTATCAACTTTAATAATAAAACGATTATGGAAGTAACAGTAATGCCGAACGCTGCTCCGGCACAAAGAACGCAGCAACAAGGATTGAATCAGGTAGTCATCAACAAAGTACAAAGAATGATTGAGGGAAAACAGCCCGGAGTAAATGCCGCCATCACCCGCTTGCTCGAAGAAGGTAGGATTGCGCAGGATTTTATCGCTCCCATCGGTGCCAATCTAAAAAAGAATGACCGGCAACCGACAATCTCATTCTCTGCGGATGCCCATGTACGAATGTCCATGCCGGAAGGAAACTTTAACCTGCACGGCAATGCGATCAGCCAGATATCAGAAAAGATGGGTGTCCCGGCCAAGTACCTGCGGGAACTGGCTATGGGTGATGAATGGCAAAAGCAACTCTGTGCCACGATTCTGAATGAACATTCGGGATGGACACAGCGCACGCGCGTACTCGTCCGTGCCGTCGGAATGGAAGTGCGGGGTGTGCTGTCCGATTCATACAGGCGATTAAACTCTGTGGAGATTATTACCGCTTTCATTCAGGAAGCCAGTGTACAGGGAGCGGTCATGTCGGACGCTTATATGAATGACACCAAAGTATGGTGTGAGACGATCTTGCCAACCCCGATTGAAATCCCCACACGGAAAAATGGCATGGTAACCATATTCGCAGGTGCCCGTTTCTCTACATCCGATTACGGAAACGGCTCGGTGGATATGCGTTCGTTCCTATTGAATGGTGCTTGTCTGAACGGAATGGTACGCGAATCGGTCATGCGACAAGTGCATCTGGGATCACGCCTTCCGGACTCCATCGCTCTCTCGCAGAAAACGTATGAACTGGATACCAAGACTACGGTTTCCGCTATCAAAGACCTCACTAAAGGGCTGTATAGCCGGGAGACAATTATGGACAAGGCCATCGAGATACAGGGAGCTTCGGAAATAGATGTCGATTTTGACAAGGAGCTGAAAAGCCTGGTTCAGAAAGGCGCTTTGCTCAAGAATGAGGGACGCGAGGTAGAGAAACTATTGATGAACAACAATCCCGATGATGGAGTAACCGGCGGTGCCACCCTTTGGAAACTGACACAAGGCATCACCGCCTTTGCCCGTGAACAGGAACCGGAACGCAGCCGCGAGCTGCATGAAATATCCGGGCAACTGATGAACCGGGTGAAAGCCAACTAACCTGTGTACTATTTTTAAAACAACATTTAATAACGATACCTGCCGGATAAACAACTTCCGGCAGGTATCTTAAAAAACAAAATTATGAGCATACTATGTTGTAAATGTGGTGGAACAAAGGTTACGTGTGAAGCCGTGATTAATCCCAATACAAAAGAGTTTGACCATTATACGGATGAGTCTTTTCTATATGGATGGTGCAATGATTGCAAAGAAGGAACAGTTCTCACGGATGTAGATGAGGTTAAAAAAGCCATCGATACCAGATACAGTGAATTTGTTACGGCAAATAAAAGTGAACCACACTATGTGAATTGCCGGATTGTATGGAAAGATGACCGAAAGTATTGCGATACAAGAATCATGTTATCAGCCGATTCCGGCGCGGATGAGGAGGATATATTCTTTTATTGTAATAGCTTGAATGGTCTTTTTTCATTGGCAGAGCATGGTAAAGAAGACTTTGTTGTGACAGAGTGCTACGGCTTTGCCATGCTGACAAAAAGGGAAACAATGGAACGGCAGACCTTTGAATATGAAATAGAAGGAAAAAACATTTCCGTCACAGGGAAAGAGGTCGTTGATTTTTATGGGGACGATTACAGATTTAAGAAAGAGAATACAGATCGTTTTGCCCATCATACCTGTCTCATCAAATATTATAAAGAAAGTGCTACTCCGCTACTTGACCACCTGCTGGTGAAAAGGATACTTGATGAAGAAAAATTGATGAAGAGAGGTGAAACGGAAAGTTTCAAACTGCAACTCACCTTTCTATGGTATGTGGTAATCACCAAAGAAGACGATTCCCTTTACAAGCCTTTCAGATACGTATTGAATGCCTGGTGCTTGGACAACAATCAGAATTTCGACCGGAGGTATGTGACGTTGGAGGCCGCATTGCTTCATTGCTTGAACCGGTTTAATGAAAATGCCAATATTCCAAACCGCTACCACTCAACCGATGAGTATATCTCTAAACAGTTGAGCTAAAACAATCATGGAGGATTAGAAGATGACAGCAACCCCAAAAGAAAAATTACTCTACCAAATAGATGATATCCTAAGAAGCAAAACAACCGGAGAATACCATTCCCATACTTTTGCAGCTACCTTGTATATCACCGAAAAGACTTATAGGAAAGCTATTAAAGAAAACAGATTAAACTATTATGTTCCGGGAAGTACACGGACCAGTCAGGAAATGATAGAAATCTGCGTTTCAAACACCGGTGTATCTGTTTCAACTTATACTTATTACCTGTCTATATCAGAATTATCCGTTCAGGAACTTCGGATGATTCACGAAACAATGCAAAAAGAATGTTTCGAATAAAAAAGAAAACCGTAAGCGGAGTTCCAAATGTTCTGCTTACGGTTATTCTATAATTATGCATCAAGGAATATATAAAAGCACATACTCACATTTTCGCCTTCTCTCTATGCTTGGGACTACCTTGCCTTTATATTTCCGGTAAGATATATATTCCTTATAAATATCCCTGTCCCCTTTTTCTAATTTCTTGATCAGATTGCTTTTCGGAATTTTACCTGAACCGATCAAGCGATACTCACCGACATTGTAAGACAAAACAGTCAATAACAAGGCATCCTTTCCGAATCTACGAAATGTAACGTATCTTTTCCGCAAGTCAGCCCTCAGAAGGGAATCAGCCTGTGCCCGGCTCAGATTGGAGGTAAGCTTCTCTCCGGGAAGAAGTTTGTGTCCATAGCCTATATACGGATGGTTACGGGCAGTATGCCACCCCTCAAAATACTTGATACAAGCGACGGCACGCTCAAACAATTTCTTATCAACCGGAGTTTGCGCTGCAAGGCGTGACGGACAAATGAACAACAGAACCATAAATCCCGATAATAACAGTAAGGTTTTTATCATTCGCTCTCATGGGTAAAAGTTTTCGTTTGGGGAGTATCTTCTTCACTTTCCTTGTCTTTCGCATTAAAGTCGTAGGTTAACTGCCGGATGCCTCCCCAATTATTTTCTATGTACAAATCAATTGTTTGTGCTTCGTTGGCACTTCTGGACGTGTAATACACTCTGAATTTCTTTTCATTCAGCAGGTAACGGTCATTGGGTTTCAGCACCGTACCGTCCGCCATTTTTACGATCCCGGCTCCGTCGGGTTGGAAGTAGCGAAGTGTGTACACCGTTCCGGTGAAGTTGCCTTCTTCTTTAATATCCAAGCGGATCTCCACCGTTTCGTTATTGACTATCTTATCAGCCACCGGCATGGCTTCTAACGTGAAGGCATATTCCTGTTGAACATCCAGCTCGCTGTCACAAGCACTAAAACAAAAAAAGGAGGCTGTCAAACAGCAGGCAATCATCATGTAATCGAATATCTTTTTCATTTGCGTATCTATTTAGTGGTTATAGAATTATCTTGATTCCCAGACCATACTGGGTGTGGAATTTATTGGCGGAACTGCCCCAAAGCACACGTTCACGAAGCCGGAAAAGTAGCACTACCTTGTCTGAAAGATAGGCTTCAGCTTCCAGTGTCAAAGCCCCGCCATAAATGAACGATTCCGTTTTTCGCAGGGTGGCACCATCGGAGAGCAGCTTCTTACCATTGTTTACCGATTCGTAGCCCATCAAGGCAGAACCACCGATATGGAGGAAGAACGTCTTTTTCGGATCGGAAAAGACATTGTAGTAGTAACCGCCTTCGCCCGTATATTGGACCAAAGGAATCCGTGTGCTGCGGTAAGGATAGTAACGCTGCATGATTTCACCACCGAACTTCCATTGGTTACCGCTTTTCGTATAAGTCGATATGGAAAGCCCGAAAGCGAATCCTGCGTCATTGCGGCTGGACTTGCTATAGAACCCGTCCGCCATATCCGCTGTAAACTGTACGCCTTTCATGCCCGACAAACATCGTTGGGCGTCTACCTGCCCTATGGTAAGGGCAAGCATGGCTACGAATAGCAATAGTGATTTTGTGGTTCTTCTCATCGTACTTTCAGTTCATTAATGGTTTCGGCACGTATCAGGTCTTCGTTGTCCACTTCAAAGGTTTGATGACGGCCACCGCTTTTCTCATACATCTCAACGACTAGCTTCTTGTCATCAGGAATGGTGAACTTGGGCAATGCGAATACGGTGCATTCATTTTTCTTGCCGTCTACACGGGTGACATAGTTGAAGGCACGCAGCGGATAAACCACCTGTTCCTGCATAGCGGTACGTTTCACGATTTTCTTGTCAACAACTTTAAAGGTCACAAAATCCACGTCGAAAGGTACGTTCGTTTCATTTCTTACCTGTGTGTGGAAATAGAGCAGGTCGTTGTGCGAATAGAGCCCTTTGAGCAGGAACTGCACGCCGAAACGCTTGCAACCGATGTGCTTGATGTGTCGTTTGTCCTGTTTGTGGATGGATTTCATAATAAGGTGTACCAAACGGGGAGATTCGTTGCCCAGTTCCTGCAAGTAGATTTCCATCGCGTTGTTCGGGCGGTTCACTGTTTCCCCGTCATGGATAAAGTCGCACATCTCTACATTGAGCAACAACGGTTCATCCACGTACTTGACATTGAACGTGTAGAAATTGCCGTCTTCGGTGATGACGCTCATGTTCGTCTCTTTCTTAAAGTGCTTGGTGGTGGCCTTTACACGGATTACATTCTCGGCGCCGTCCGCTTTTCCGGCAATCAGGTTGGTGGAACCCAGGTCCACATACTTGATGGAAGCCGGGAAGATGATATGCACCGTCTTGTCGTAGGTGATTTCCAGACCGTGAGGCGGTATCATCTGGCTGAAACCGATATTGCGGCTCAATCCTCCAAAATGATCTCCGCTACTCTGCTGCGCATAGGTAGCCACTACGCCCATCATCAGGGCAAAAAACATCAGAATCTTCTTCATATCCGATAAATTGGTGAATAATGGTTTCATAATCGTTGTTTCTTGTTTCTTTTTTCTTATTCTTTTTCTTATTCTTCCGGTGAATGGAGCAGTAGTTTATGCCCTGCTTTTAGCGTGATTTTCACGGCACGCATTTTCTTGGAGATGTATTGCGATACACCCTGTATCACTCCTTTGCCCACATCCGAGGCGATTTGCGCTCCGGCATCGGTGGAGATGTTGATACTGCTTCCCATCGAGGTACCCATGTTGGCGGCTATTTCACGAGCCGCGTCATATTCCATTGAGTTCGGTACCAGTATGCCTTGCTGGCCGTCAGCGTCATAGACTTCCAGGTCTACGGGAAGAACCGAGCCTTTGTATTCCACCGCACTGATAACAATGTCCAGCCTTTCACCCTGAATGCGTGTGCCGCCCGTCAGCACCGTTCCTTTGGGGATGAAGCGGTCGTCCACCGCCATCGGTTCCAGCAAACGGATGCGTAATGCCTGTCCGTCAGTTACAGTCTGCGTGCCATGCACACAGGCGGAAATGGTATTCCTTTCAGAGGTAAGCGTTTTCCCGACGGGTGTCTGGAAGCTCAGGTTTCTTTCTTCCGTGAATCCGCCAATAAACTGTTCATCGCTCATGGGCTGCGCTAGGGAAGATACTACTTGATGCCCGGTTCGCTTGACGGGTTTCACTGCCGTCCGGTCTTTCTTGTCTCTCACGGTAGAAACTGTTGCCGTCTGTTTGCCGTTGTATTTGGCGGCAAGCTCGTAGGATTTCTCTATCAGCGCCATCTTTTCTTCCATTGAATTGGCTTCGGGTTGTTGGGCGGCTTCGCTATTCTCCCGGCTTTCCAGTTCTTCAATCCTTCGGAGCAGTTCTTGCTTCTCGGAATCGTCTGCCGGGGGGTAGAAATTGTCCAACGTGCTGTTAATGCTGTGGTAGGCATTGGCGGAAGAACGGACGGTGCCGGCGAAACCGGAAGAGGCTACCGGAGTGTCTGTTTCCGAAAGTCCGCTGTCGGCATCGGGCAGATGAACCGTATCGGCATTCTCTTTTCCGTTTGATGCAAACAGTGAGGTGGCTTCCTGAAACAGACCTTTGCGGGCTTTTTGTTTTTTCGCCAGTTCCTCTTGCTCATAAGCGTTCACCTTGTTGCCTTCCATCTTTAGTTTTTCGGGGGAAGGCATTTCCGTATTGAAGCCTTTACCTTTTATGTCTGCCTCTTTTTCTTTTCCCGACGGGGAATAAATCAACCAGAGGGAGCCGATGAAGAGCACAGCCATAGCGGGATAAATGATGAACTTCGCACGTTTGCGCCTTTCTTCGGGTGACAACGGTTTATCCTTGTCAGGCGACAGGCCGAGGCGTGTTTTGATTTTCTGGATGTCCATAATCTTGAATGTCTTTAAAGTGATTGTCTTCTTCATTTGTTTTCTCTTTGAGCAGTCCGTCGGGTGAACGGATGTGCTCTATCTCCAACCCTTTATCGGAATGCCCGAAATTGAGCAGGGAGGAGAAGATTACATACAGGCAGCCCAGTACGAACAGCGTGAATGCTGTCAGTACGATCTGTTTCCGCTGCTTTCCGGTCAGTTTCCGGCAGTACTTGCGTATGCGCAGGTCTGCCCGTCTTACTAAATCGCGTTTTCTTTTCATCGTTCGATACTCCTTACATCTTTGTTTTCCAGGATGGTAAAATGCTCGATAATGAACCCGTTCGGGTTGTCGTCCGACCTTCCCGTGTTCTGTAGCTCGCAACCGGTTATCAGGCTGCGTTCCGTCACGTTGCTTTCACGGATAATCATCTGCCGGGCATACGTCTTCGTGCGGTAGGGATAGCTGCTGAAATCACAGACTACGCTGTCCACTTGCAACACTTGGTTGATATTGCCCGAAATCAAACGGTTGTAATAGCCTTTCTCTGCGAAATCCACATAATAGTGGTAGGCACTTTTGTCCGCCAGTTGCAGGGCACGGTTGATGTTGTGCTCAATGGCGTCTTTCTGTGGGGAGAGGCTGAAAAAGAGTTCGTGAAAGCGTCTGACGTGTTCCCTCGCTTCTGCCGGACGGTTCTGTGTCAAATCCTGCGAGAGGGCGAGCATCAATGATTTGCCTCCATCCAGCACGTAGATTTTCTCCCGTTGTTTCTCGGCGAAGCGGTAGGAGTTCCACAGCGCATAGCCGGTGACGAGGGTACAGCAGCAGACAAAGGCTATCAGCATAAGGCGGATACGTTTGAAGCCGCTTTCAATGTTGGTTAATGACTTGAATTCCATAAATGAATGGGGTTAGTAGGTTCATACTTGATGGTGGAAAAGTGCGGTCGTATACTGTACTATGCTCTCTATTTTCCACGGATACGCCCTCCGATATTTCCCAATGCCGCACCGGCACCGCCTGCCGCCAATCCTCCGGTCTTGGTAGCCGCCTGGTTCAGGTTACGGGAATAGTTTCCGGCACCGCCGGCCTGTACAATCCATCCGGCAACGGTAGGTACGGTGAAGTACCCGATGATGCCGATGAGCATGAAAATTATATACACACTATTTGAATTGTCCAATGAATAATTGGGATCTCCCTGCAATTCGGCAATGTCGTTCTGGAGCATCAGTACCTGTAACTTGGCGAGCAGGCTACTGAACAAGTCGCTGACCGGAAGCCACATATAGACGGAAATGTACCGGGTGAACCATTGGCTCAACGTGGACTGGAAACCGTCCCATACCGAGATGGCGAAGGCAATCGGTCCGAGTACCGAGAGGACAACCAGAAAGAAGGTGCGTACCGTGTCTATGAGCAGTGAGGCGGCTGCAAAAAGCAGTTCCAACAGGCTGCGGAAAGCGTCACGGATATTCTTTTCCAGATTGTATATGCCTACTTCCATATACATATTCATTCGGGTATCGATATCCGGCAACGACCAGCCGAGTTCGTCAATCTGGCGGTCAAATTCTTCGTCGCTCACCAGATAGGCCGTTTCGGGATTGCGCATCATGGCTTCCTTTTCCAGCTTGTCCTTCTGTTCCCGATATTGCTGCATATCAAGCGTCTGTCCTTCCAGCATCTTGTGTGTGCCTTGTACAATCGGGCTGAGGATGCTGTTCATCGTGCCGAGTACCAGTGTGGGAAACAGCAGGATGCAGATGCCCAGCGCAAAGGGACGTAACAGCGGATAGACGTCTATCGGTTCGGCACGGGCCATCGACTGCCAGACACGGACGGCCACGTAGAACAAGGCTCCCAGTCCGGCAATCCCTTTCGCCACGCCCAGCATATCTTCGCAAAGCGGCATCATCTGATTGTACAAACTCTCCAGAATCGTATGGAGGTTCGCGAAATCTATCGACATCAGCATCATAGGCTACCAGTATTTGGAGGTTTCATTGCCGTACAGTTTCATCACCCGGTCCATGTCGTTTTTCTTTTTGGCACGCAGGTAGCTCACGGCGATGTTCTTGTTCGTATAATAGCTTGTCAGGTTCCGGTAGCGGCGCATGTCACGGTAGCATCCGTCCACCACGTCCATGCGGTCCTTGTCCGTCATGCTCAGGGTACTCATGTTGATTACCTGTTTCAGGTCCTGCAACACTCCGTTACTCTCTTCCAGCAGTTTGGTATAACCGAAAGCAATGGCATCCAATTCTTTCTGGGAGAAGTTTTCATCGGCCAGCATCTTCTGGAAGTTATTCACATAAATGCCCGATACATCACCTACCATCAGGATGATTTCACGAACTTTGCGTGCATCTTTCACCAAGTTGTTCACGGCTTTGAGCTTGTCATAATACTCCTTTGCCTGCTCATAAATCTTCACCGTTTCGGTAAAGCTCTTGGCGGTGCTGACCGCTGTTTTGGAGGTATGCGCAATGTTCTCCGACATATTGATGATACTTTGTGCCAGGTTGCCGGGATCGGTTACCACCCATTGTGCGCTCACCTGCATGGAGGTGAGCACAAAGGCGCTGCAAATAATCAGTGTCTTTATTCTCATGATTGCTTGTTTTTAGTAGTTATACCGGAAGCACGGATGTAGTCCCCGTTCGGAGAAAAGGTCAGGATGTCCGTCGCTTCGTTATACGATACGTCAATGCGGTAGCCCGTATTGATAAAGAGGTTGCCGTTTTCCTCTACCAACAGGTAGGTGGCGGGGTTCAGTTTTCGGGACATACCGCTACGGCCGAAGACCGTCACTTTATAGGCTTTACCTTCCTTGTAGACCAGCACGTCCGGTTTGCCTCCCACACTTGTCCACGAACCGCACAGCTTGTCACAATCTGTAGTTTTCACATCCGTGCAACTTTGTAGCACCAGCGAAGCCATGCCTATCAGACAGGCCGCCAACTTCAGTATTTGCTTGTTTCTCATCATATCTTTCATTTAGGGGTTGATACTTGTTTATGCTCTGCCCGTTTTTCTTCCGCCAGCCTTCGGACGGCGAGTTCCAGATTGCCGCCCAATTCGCCTGCGAGTTTCTGGACTTCCATCTTTTCCGATTCTTCCGTGGTGAACACCAGATATTCTTCTTCGCTCACTTCCGTAGCGTAGACCGCCGAATGGGTACCACCGAGTCCGATCCAGACTTCGCGGTAGAATCTGCCGGGATGGTTCGCCTGGTTGATGGACAGGATTTGTCCTTTTTCCTTATCCGTCAGTCCCAGTAGTTTCTGGATATGTTCGAACTTGTTCATGTATTTCCGTTGGTCCAACAGGATTTTACAATCGCTGTTGTTGATGATGGCTTCTTTCACAATCTCGGAAGAAATGATGTCATCCACCTCTTGTGTAACTACCACTGCCTCACCGAAATACTTTCTGACTGTCTTAAAAAGATACTTAATATATTCACTCATATTAGCGGACATCAGGGCTTTGCCGGGTAGGTCAGAGGCATTACTGCCTCCTTCCCCCCTAAGAACCGTACGTGAAAGTTTCCAATCATACGGCTCAAGCAACTTTAAGTTTCTATTTTGTAGAAACCAGCTCATTGCTACATCTTTTTAGTTGAATTAATCGTCTGCGGCAACTGTCATGTACAAGACATTTTTCCATTTTGCCGCTTACAACCTTTTCAGTAATTCCCCACGGGTGTTCCTTGTCTATGGGCTTTCCACAAATGGGACATTCATGATTCTGTTTCTCCCACATGTACAGCAACGATTTTCTACCATTGAAAGACTGAAGCATCTTGTAAGTTTTACGCTTTTCAAAATACTCTTTCCAATCGGGGTCAAAAGGATTAGCTTTGCTTTTTACCTTGACATATCGGGTTATTTTGGTGTCGTATAATCTTTTAAGGGCAATTTTGTCATCGACATTTCCCTTTTTAAAGTTTGCTACAAAGCACCAATTTCGATTCTTTATCTTGGTAAAATATTTGGCTGCAATCCAGTGTTTTCCTTTCTTTGGATGTCTTCTTTGCGCCCATTGCCATAATTTCTCAAAAATCAGATAATCAGCTTTTCTAAATGTTTCTGATGCTACACAGTTCTTATAATAATTCACCCATCCAGTTATTATAGGGTTCAAGAGCCTTACAAGAGATTCCTGCTTACTACCTTTATTGGAATCAATGACTCCTCTAATTTTCACCATGAATTTCTCTAGACTTTTCTTGGACGGCTTGATTAAAAGTACTCCATTATATTTACGGATGTTATACCCTAAGAAGTCGAAACCCTCATCTATGTGAGTTATTTGAGTCTTCTCTTCGGATAAAGTTAATCCGCGAATTTTTAGAAAGTCCGTAACCAAGGATTTGATTTCTTCCAAAGCTTCCTTACTTCTGCCTGTGATAATAAAGTCATCCGCATATCGAACTAAATTAACTTTAGGATAGTAGACTTCTCCTTTGACGGATTTCCTGTAGAACTTTTCTGCAAGCATTGTTTGCATGCCATCTAAAGTCATATTAGCAAGAGTTGGAGATATAATTCCACCTTGTGGAGTACCCTCTTCTGTCGAAAACAATTCTTTATTGAATATAAAACCACATTTGAGCCATTTTCGCAACATCACTTTATCCATAGGGATATTATTCAGTAGCCATTCGTGGCTGATATGGTCAAAACAGCCTTTTATATCCCCTTCCAGAATCCATTGGGGGGAAGCGTCTTTCGCTAATGCACAGAAACACTGTCCAATCGCATCTGCGGCACTTCTTTCTTTACGGAATCCGTATGAGTTATTGTCAGCCATTGTCTCCGAAACAGGCTCCAATGCAAGTAAATAAAGTGCTTGCATAGCCCTGTCTTTCATTGTCGGGATACCTAACGGGCGTAACTTACCGTTACTCTTTCTAATATTAACCCTTCGTAATGGTTGAGGTGTGTAGCCTCTTCTTTTCAGTTCACTGATTGCCTTAAATTTGGAATTAGGAGTTGACCATAATACAAGGTCAACACCCGCAGTTTTACTGCCACTATTTGATGTAACACGTTTTACAGCTAATGCCTTAGCGTAAAACGAATGCGTCAGCGTCCACTGCAAAGCTTTCACTTTGCCATATCTGCTTTCTTTCTGAGCTTTTACAATACGTGTTTGTAGCTTATTAACCTCCATTTCACATTTAGTCCAGTCTATGCTTTCCCAAGTGTTCCACTTTTGGTCAGTAGATGCACACGATGTCTTACTTTCGTTCATTTGCTTTTCTCCTTTAATAAGTCCTATAAATTTCTTGTAAAAAGTCACCTTGCGGAAGTTTGCCCACTTTCGTGTGAGGTAATGTTACAACCTCTATCCATTCCATTACAGAACGGCGTTCGCTTTCTCCGCATTCCTCTGCCCGCATTCCATTCGGCTTCGCTTACGGTCTGCTTACCTGTTGTTACACAGGAGAAATACGGGTTTACCATGTTTCTTGTACATGACAAATGAATGGGTTAGAATCCGTCTATCCGCCGGCAGTCATTATGTTCGTGTAATTCCATGCTGGAGGGAATTATCCGACTGCGTCCCTTTTGGGTTAGAGCCCAGTATCATTAGCAGCTCATTCGAAGTTACGACGTTTATCAACGGTTCACATTATGTTATTCATACCATTCAGCCTAGCTCCCTAGCCATTTGATACTAACGGCAGTTGTCGTTCCCTCACGGTTCAGACTTCTCTTTTCAGAAGGGCTTCATTGTCAGTTGTAGTGGTCATACGAATTCATTACTTACTATCGCACGTTTCCATAGGCTACTGTTGACGAAACAACAGGTTTGATCATTCTATTTCCAACCCGTGGAATGGAACGTCAAACAATCATGTACAAGACTTACATGTCACAGCCAACATTCTTCTATTAATATCATTTTACGGATTCCTTTGAGCTTTCTTAGCTTGGAAATGAAGGTTTCCATGATTATCAGCGTCACCACCGGAAGCAGTACTTTGTTACTGCTGATGTTATCCAGTTCGAATACAATAAACCGTTTGTTGGTCAGGTCCAGTTCCTTGTCGGAGTTCAGCAGGAAATCGTAGTCACCACCCCGGTAAAAGGGTTCCAACACGTTCAGAAAGCCGTCAATGTCGAAATCTTTTTCACGTACTTTTTTTTCCTCAATCATCCGACGATAGTCATCACGGACAAATTCATAGAAGCCATTGAAATCGGGCTGGATGGTTCTGTCATCCGTGATCTTTCGGATATAGGCGTTTACCGCACCGGACAGCGCTACCTCTTCCGAACGTTTCGGGGCTTCGTCCTCCCGTTTCCACAGGGTGAGGATCAGTGTCTTGATACTCTCTCGCTTTTCCACATCAAACTGCCCGTCATCCACATAGAAGGGATTGAAAGCAATCGGATTGTTTTCCTCATAGGTGATGTAAATCCCGTCCTCTCCATGGGTCTTGTCATTGACCATCCGGCACAGACCCTGATAGCTGTTACCCGTATCTACAAGCAGGATATGCGTACCTTGTTCGTAATACTGGCGGACTAAATGGTTGGTAAAGAAGCTCTTTCCGCTTCCACTGGGTCCGAGGATAAACTTGTTTCGGTTGGTAATGATGCCCCGCTTCATGGGCAGGTCACTGATGTCCACATGAATGGGAATACCGTTCTGCCGGTCAGCCATCCTTATGCCAAACGGGCTTGGCGAACTACGATAATTCGTTTCGGCGGTGAACAGGCAGACGGCTTGTTCCAGAAAGGTATAGAACGATTCTTCAGCAGGAAAATCGCCTGCATTGCCCGGAATACCCGCCCAATACAGCACCGGAGTATCGACCGTGTTATGACGGGGCGTACACTCCATCATGGCGAGCTGGCTGCCCGTATCGTTCTTCACCCGGCGGATTTCTTCTTCATCTTCCGCCCATGCCATGACATTGCAATGGCAACGGACGGGTAATACACCTTTGGTATGGACCTCATCCAAGTACATTTCCGTCCATTCCTGATTAACAGCATTGCTACGGCTGTACTTGGAGAGTGAAAGCATGTTACGGGAGGTTTTCTCCATATTCAGAAGGATCTCCTGTGCATCGTCAATGAAGATGTACTGCGAATAGATGTGGTTGCAGGAGAGTAGCAGCCCTACGGGTGCGGCAAAAGACAGGCGGCAATCACTCCGGTCGGTGGACATCCGTTCATAGCGCATATCGGTATTCACGCTGCCGGGCAGGTCTTCCGCATCCGAAAGGGTGTGCAGGCAGAGGCGTTTGTCACCGATACGCATCACAGCGGGTTCAAGACAGATGTCTTCTAGCACGGTAGTTTCTTCTTCCTGCGACAAAGAGAAGTATTTCTCCACCAATCCGGTACGCTCTTTGGTTCCTGTGATCTCATCGGTTTCCAAGCGGCGCAACTTCACCATCCCCGAATCGTTCACGATACGTTCGAATTGGTCTACCGCTTCGAGGAATTTACCGGCTGTGTCTTTGTCGGTCATTTCTTTGGGCAACAGGAAGCCACGGCAGAGCGTATTGAAATCGCTTCGCTGGCGGCTGCGCTCACGGGTGGTTTTCGTCAGGTACAGGTAACATTTGTGGTTCAGGTACGGTCGCTCGTTAAAATGGCGTTCGTAGCTTTTCGAGAGAAAGCTTTGTTCTTCCGTCCCGAAATCCGGACGGTAAGTTTCCTTCGTGAACCAGTCCTGCTTGCAGACTACCGAGTAGTTGGGCAGTACCTTGACGGCTTTGATCCATGAACTATGGATAGCCTCGTATTCTGCGGAGGTGACGGTGTAAAGTTCGGGCAGTTCCACCTCGAAGACTACGGTCAGGTCGGCGTCCTTGCTCACGATACATCCGTTCTCCACACACAGCAGGGGGAACTTGCGTTCCAGTGTTTCAGCTTTCAGTACGTTTCTCATTTCTTTTTTCTTTTGGTCAGTAATCGGAAAACTCTCAGGCGGTGGATCAGATAGCGGGGGTGGCGTTTCTCTGCCAGCAGTTTCATCAGTCCGTGTTCTCCATACCGGGCATTCAGCTTGAAAGTCAGCCAGACCAGCAGACTGCCGGATATGACACCGAAAGGAATACATATCCATTGGTTCACACCGGCAACAAACAGGATGACGAACAGCAGGAACACCACGACAAGCCCTCCGGCAAAAATGAAGAGGTATTGCGACCTCAAGCCTTTGAACTCTATCGACCTTCCAACACCTTTGTTGACAGGATATTTCATAACCTTAGAGGAAGAAGGAACGTAAGATGGTAGCTGCCACAATCAGGAAGATACAGGCGAAGAACCAACTTGCGGCTGTCTTGCTGGTATCGGGGTCACCGCTGCTGAATTTGCTGTAGGTTTTGATACCGCCGACCAAGCCAAGAACAGCACCGATAGCGTAACATAATTTCGTCGCAGGGTCGAAATACGAAGTCATCATACTGGTCGCTTCATTAATACCTGCAAGGCCTTGGCCTTGCGCGAAAGCGGTTGCCACGGCAAACACGCTCAGAACTGAAATAAGGATTCTCTTTCTCATTGTCGAATCATTTAGGTGAGACATAAAATTGAATTCGACTACAAATATATAGGCATTAAATAGCTGGGAAGCAAGTGTTTCATCAGGTGTCGTTAGATGTCATCAGATGTCAGAGAGTGAAGTAAAAAAGCACAAAAATATTTTAATTGCTAAAATAGTGAATCTGAAGATGTAAAAAAGATGGACCAATAGATAAAAATTAGGGCAAAACCTTTGAAAAGTTAATATACTCATCTATATTTCAAATTAATATCTTATTTTTGTAGATAAAGTAACAACTGATAACAAACAGAATTATGACAAGAGGCACTTTTTACAAATATAGAAGCTTAGAGAACTTCGAGTTTTTTATTGATATACTTTTAAATGAACGTTTATATGCAACTTCTTATGAAAATATGAATGATGCAATGGAAGGCATATACTATCATTACGGTTTGCAACCCAGCGTATTAAAAGGAATTAAAAACGGTAAAGAAAGATTTAAAATATGCTCATTATCTAAAGAAAGAAATGAGCCATTATTATGGTCGCATTATGCTAATGGTAGTAGAGGTATCAATATTGGTCTTGATGTTACGGGACATAATCTTGATATAAAAGATATTATTTATACAGGTTCTCCTACTATTACAGATTGCATAGATGCAAATCGTACAGCGAAAGAAATATTAAGCTATAAACATGAAAGTTGGAGATATGAAAATGAAGTCAGAGTATTTACTGAAAATAATAATTCTTATGTGAAAATAAAAATAAAAGAAATTATTTTAGGTGAGAGAATATCACAACGACAAAAATCGTTGATACAAAAATTGATTAAAAGCCTTTTACCTAGTGTAGCTATTATAGAATATAAAGACTTGACTATATAAAGCAGTAGTTTATTAAATACAATATTGGGTACAATAAAGTATAACGTTTCGTAAGTTGGTTTGATTGTAGAGTATTGATTCTATGATAAATAGTCATTTTGACTGTTCTCTATTAAAAATATAAGTATTATTATGGCAAAGTATGTTATAGATTACAGACTCTTAAAAGAAGGTGATATTATCTTGATTAATGAAAATGAAAGATTGGCCAAAATGATGAGAAGCAAGTTCGACCATGTAATGTATTTTGCTGGTGGAATTACTTGTATAGAAGCTGATGGACTCGCTGTAAAAGCTAATCAATGTGATCGTTTTATATTTGCAGATCCTCAAAAATGTATGATTCTTCGTTTAAGAGATAATCAAGTGCTTGATAAAATCTCCATGATAACAACTTGGATACGTTCGAGGTCAGGCATGGAATATAGTACAGAAGAAGCTCGTTTAGTTCAAACAGCACGTAATGGAAAACACAAGCAGGATAGAACATTTTGTACCAGATTAGTAACACAAGCATTTCATTTACATGGTATAGATCTTGTCGAAAATCCAGATTATTGTACCCCACAAGAAATCGTAGAATCTAAAAAGTTAATGAGGGTATCAGATTACTTATTTGAAGTTTCTGAAGACACAAATATACAATCATCTCCTGTATTGGAATCTCAAAGAGATATATTGCTAATGTTTCATCAAGAAGTAAGTAAAATATTCAACTGTGACATTCAGACTGAGGATGATATAATAAGAGCATTAATAAAACAGCCTTCATTAGATAATATGCTTGTTAACAGTGTTAAGGAATCAGGATTTGACACTTTAATCCAACAGGCATTATCTGAAGATGATTCGTTATTAAATAAAAGCACATTCCTATATAGATTCGCAAAAGATGTTCAGTTCTCGATTCTCAATGAACGTATTTATTTTTCAACACTAAAAATTAATGACTTAAAAACTCAAATAGTAAATTATCAAGATCTATACAGTTGTCATAAATTGGATTACTTTAAGTATTGGGTTGATATATACAGTCAAATTTTAGAAATCACCAATAATATGCAACAAATGGCATTTGAACTATTATTTTCTATAGCAAGTTATGATAAAAAGGGCTAAGAAACACATTGAAATGTGTTTCTTAGCAAACAGAAGGTATTTATAAATATTGTTCCCAGTTCGAAGTTGGAATAACAACCTTTGTTTTTTGTGACAGCGGTTCACCGTTCTCATCCAGATACTTCCCCATCAGGTTTCCAATGACACTCTTATTCTCAACCTGAGAAGAAAATATCTCAAACAGATCCGTTTCACGGATAGCATGTAGGGTAAGGGCTGCACGCCGGGATTTTTCTTCATCCTTGTCCGCGTCATTCAACTTGAATAATACATCACCGGCATTGTTTAGGTCAGCAGGCGTTACGGCTTGTGAAATCGAATCCACTTCTGGGGATGTTTCGTCAAGTTCTTGTTGCTCTTCTTTCAATGTTTTCATTTCATCCAATGATAAGTTACATTCTACTTCCTCTTCCGGAATATCTTCGTCTTCCCCTATATAATCTGTGTTTATTTCCAAAGGCTGGCTCATATAAGGGGCAACAGTTTTTCCGGCATTCTCATCCAGATAGACAAAACGGGTACTGCCCATGACATCGGACTCATCAGTCTGCTGCAGCAGGACGATTCCCGTTTCTTTACTTTTCTCCCCAGCAGACGGGGCTCTTACATACAGCAGATCACATATCTCACGCACCTTCTTTTTCTGTCCCCATATCTTATACAATATATAGGAAGCACAGGCAAGGCGTACCAACAAATAAACTATTTCTTCCATTATATCGCTTCTTTAGTCGCTTCCTCATTATACATCGCATTGAGTATACCCCGATACTTTTCCAGATGGTCGGACAGCACACAGTTCACAAAAGTAGGTACGGACATCTCCGGTGCAATAACCGGTAGCACTTTGGCAAATGCTTTATACAGGGAATCGTGAATATAGGTCTGCCTTCTCGTTCCGGTCAGCTTCATTTGCAGGAAGCGTTTCCGGTATTCATCAAAATCGTTTTCTTTCGAACTCTTCTTGCCGGCAGATGCTTTCTTTTCAATAACAACTACTTTATCCTCTTTTTCCCCGAATGGTTCTGAAAGTGGAGTGTTTTCTTCCAATTGCGTTTCCTGCCCTTTCATGTTCTCCAATGCCGAAGTGTCTCCGGCCACCATGCGTTTAAGCATGTCCTCGTCTACATAGACGGAATTGTTCTTCTTAGCCATAACTGTAATGGATTAAAATTTGAGAATCTTTTCCATTTCACCGGCAAGCAGATCCAGGCTGCTGCCTTTCAGCGAGGTGGCGGATGGGGGAAACAGCGTGCTGCGGAATATCTGCCCGTTTACTCCAGCATCTTTGTTGTAGCGTTCCGCACTTGGAATGGTCGTATCCAATACCGGAAGTTTCAATGAACGGAAGATTTCCGAGTATGCGTTGTATAAATCCTTGGATACCCGTTTGTCCATCCTGTTCCAAAACATGTGGATGTCATGCAGGGGGACTTCCTTGTGATGGAGTATAAATTCACGGATGGCAAGGACAAAACTCACGCTGCTTTGCATCGACATCCTCTCCTGTATAATCGGAGTGAATACATGGTCCATATTGATAATGGACTGGAGTACGCCTGCCGTATTGACTGTTCCGGGCAGGTCAAAAAGAACAAGGTCGTAGCCTATTTCCGAACGGTCGATAAACTGGCAGGCCGTCTCTCTGGCATTCTCTGGGGTAGAAGTCAGAATGTTGTAGGCTTTCTTACCGGTATCACCGAACTGCTCCACCAGCAGATTTTGCAGACGTGAGTTCTTCTCCACGTTCTTCACATCCCACTCGCGCATGGACTTGATGCTGTGCTGGGGATAGTCGCAATCCACTACAAGTACATTCTTGTCTTTCAGGTAGTGGAAATAACTGGCAAGCAACACTGTGAATGTTGATTTGCCAACTCCACCCTTTTGATTACTCAGGGCGACAAATAAAGGTTCTTTCTTCATAAATTCATGAATTTGGGGTTAAAAACTTATTTTCTTTTTTTGATTGTATGCTTATATGCCATGCGGCAAAATAACGGAGTGTAGCTTGCTGCTCTGTATTGGTACAATATAAGCTCCGTTGTACCGGTGCCAGTCATGTACTGAGAGATCAATACATGACCGGCATTTTCTAGGCATTGTATTCGTACAAAGGAGCCGGTAATGCTTCACATCCGAGTACTCAAAACCGAATATTCTTCATGTTATGGTCAATTAATCCGCCAAGTTCCTGACCGTAAGTCTCCAGATGATGGCCCAGCACATTGTCCAGAAAGACCGGAACGGTCATACCATCACAGAACAGGGGCAGAACGCAGGCCAATTTGGTATAGGTCCCATGATTAATATAAGTCTGTCTGCGATGTACTGATTCTTTTCAGGTAAGGAAAGTGTCCACATATTCTCCGGTCTTGTCCCGAAAGACAGGAGCAATAACTTGCTCTTTTTTCAGCTCGAAATCTTTGACTTTACAGTTAAGCAGTTCTCTAAACTCTTCCGCATGAATTTCCAAATGATTTGTAAGCACATTATCCAAAAAGGTTGGGATAGTCATGCCGTCACTGAGAAGGGGTAGGACGCAACTCAGCTTGGTATATATCTCATTACTGATATAAGTCTGCTTGCGAGATGCCGGGGTTTTTCGGACAAGGAAAACGGCTGCGTATTCTTTGACCTTGCCTTCAGGAACATCGCCGGCTGCAGGTTGTGGCGTTGCTTTCTTTTCCCGCCATTTTCTGAACGGATTAAAATACTCATTTTCTGTAACTCTTGTTTTTTCTGCTTCACCCTTCTTATCCTTCGGGGTAGCAACTAAAAATTCCTTCTTCATAACTTTCTGAATTTAGGGGTTAATAACTTATTTTCTTTTTTCGCTTATATGCTTGCATCAAGTGACACCGTGCAGTGTCTCACATTCTGCCTGTCTGTATGGGTACAATATCCGGTTTACCGTATTCTTTTTCCTGCGGAAACCATGTATCGCTACATGACCGGACAAAGGATATCCATACATTACATCTTACTGTATATCGGAGCATGGCAGTACCTCTAGCAGCCAGACATGACGGATTAACCTACTTCGCTACATTCCTCGACGTAAGGTATCGTTAAGTACCTGTATGAATGTATCTGTACCTTTCAGTCTGCATGACTCTCTTACATCAAGCCCTGACAGGCAATCCATTTTCCATGGGAGCAATGTATCCATACAAAGTCGCACGTTCAGATACCGGGCAGTACTTTCACCAATGAGTCTATCTAGCACCTGAAGCCTTGCGTCACTTCAAAAGTAGAGGCTATTTTTGATACTATCATCAAAATCGGAACCACCTGACATCACATGTCATCAGATGTCATCACCTGTCACACATCCGTCTATTTACCAGCCGTTTAATCCGCCCTAACTTTGCAAAATCAGAATGAGACAGCGGAGGAAACAGGCTTCATCGGACCACAGCACGCCGTGAACGTCGCGCAGCAATCCGACGAAGGAGGATTCTATGTTCAACCGAACATAGCAAGTTGTGTTTTCGTCCGACAGGAAGTATCCTGTCCGACAAAACCAACTTGCCCTCCCGATGGTCGGGGGAATTTGCTCCAAAGTCGCAAATTCTGATGGAGAAAGAGTACGAACCATAAATACGAAAGAGTATGAAGGAAGACACTAGAACAAGAACGGGCAGAAAGCCCAAGAATGATCCGGCGGATTACAAGTATAGTTTCCGTCTGAACGCTGAGGAGAATACCAAATTTGAGCAGTTGGTTGCCGATGCGGAAGCTAAAGACCGGACACTTTTTATCAAGAAGGCACTTTTCGGTGGTCAGATTAAGGTAGTGAAAATCGACAAGGCGACGTTGGATTACTACATCAAACTGACGGAATTTCATAAGCAATTCCAGGCAATTGGCAACAATTACAATCAGGTGGTACATGCCGTGAAGACTAATTTCGGTGAGAAAAGAGCCATGTCGCTGCTTTACCAATTAGAAAAAGCAACCATCGAACTGATGCTGCTGACAAAAAAGGTCATGGCACTCACACAGGAATACGAGAAGAAATGGTTGCAAAAATAAGTCATGGAACAAGCCTGTACGGGGCACTTGCCTACAACCATGAAAAGGTGGAGAATGGAAAAGCGGAGATATTATCCGGCAACCGGATGGTTTCCGACCGTGTAGGATTACCCAGTGAAGATATGCGTTTGGCATTACTCTCTTTTGAAAATTACCTGCTGGCAAACAGGAATACAGAGAAACCTATCCTGCATATTTCACTCAATCCTGCGCCGGAGGACAAACTGACCGATGAGCAACTGGCGGAACTGGCAGAGAAGTATATGCAGAAGATGGGATATGGAAACCAACCGTTTATTGTATATAGACATGGTGATACGCATAATCCGCATATCCATATTATCAGTACCTGTGTAGATGAAGAAGGACGGAAAATCAGCGATTCCTACGAATATCGTCGTTCCATGGCTGCCTGTCGGGAGTTGGAGATTGATTTCGGACTACGCAACGGTGCAGACATGGAAGAGCGGAATCAGAAGGCGGAACTGAAAAAGGTGGAAGCCTCTGCCGGTGATATACGCCATCAGATAGGCAATACGCTAAAGGCGGTATTGGAGAGTTACCGTTTCCGGACATTCGGGGAATACAGCGCACTGCTTTCCACACTCAATATCGAAGCTAAGCAGGTTCGGGGAGAATACAAGGGAGAACCCTATACCGGAATTATCTATTCAGCCACCGATAATAAAGGAAAAGTGGTCAGTCCGCCTTTCAAGAGTGCCCGGTTCGGCAAACGCTTCGGGAACGAATGGTTGGAGAAGAAGATGCTTTTACACACCAAGGACTTTAAGGACGGTAAATGGATGCCGGGGATTCAAAGGCAAGTCGCATCTGCCATGCAACAGGCGCGTTTACGCAAAGAAATGGTGGAACTGCTGAGAAAGAATAACATTGATGTGGTATTCCGCGAGAATGAACAAGGACGTATCTATGGCGTCACGTTCATCGATCATAACAACCGGGAAGCGTTCAACGGCTCACGAATGGGCAAAGAGTTTTCCGCGAATGTATTCAATGAACTTTTCAACTGGTGGGACGGCATACCTACCAAAGAGAGGCAGGCGTATACCGGAGAGGAACTTTGGCAGCACTATGGTCACAAAGTGGAAACAGGAAGCGCATTGGAGCAAGCTGCGGGTATCTTCTCCATAGATACCAATCCGAGAGATTACGAGGAAGAAGCCTTCGCACGCCGCATGAAGAAAAAGAAGAAGGCGAAACGCAGGTCACGCGGCATTTAATAGAAACTGATTATTAACCCTATTTATACAGATTCTTATGCAACAGGAAGATGATTTAAGAGCGCTTGCCAAAATAATGGAATTCGGGCGGGCAGTGAGTATTTTTCTTTTGGTGGTACATGTTTATGCCTACTGTTATCCCAGTATCCTCGAATGGGGCGTACAGTTGGGAGTGGTAGACAAAATATTGATTAACTTCAACAGAACAACGGGAATTTTCAATTGCATCCTATGGAGTAAACTGGCGATTCTGCTATTGCTGGCTATCTCCTGTCTGGGGACGAAGGGTGTTAAGGGAGAAAAGATAACCTGGTCCCAGATCTATGCAGCGTTGGTTGCCGGATTCATTCTTTTCTTTCTCAATTGGTGGATTCTGGAATTATCCCTGCCTCATGCGGCAGTTTCGGCTCTGTACATATTCACTTTGGCTTCCGGTTATCTCTGTCTGCTGATGGCGGGATTATGGATAAGTCGTTTGTACAAATCTAATCTGATGACAGACGTTTTCAATACTGAGAATGAAAGTTTTATGCAAGAAACTCGTTTGATTGAAAACGAGTATTCTGTAAATCTCCGCACCCGATTTTACTATAATAGGCAATGGTACAACGGTTTTATTAATGTTGTGAACGTTTTTCGAGCATGTACCGTACTTGGAACTCCAGGCAGCGGAAAATCTTATGCTGTTGTAAATCAGTTTATAAAGCAGGAAATAGAAAAGGGATTCGCGATGTATCTGTACGATTACAAGTTTCCTGATTTATCTGAAATAGCTTACAATCATTTACTTAACCACATAGATGGATATAAGGTGAAGCCCCATTTCTATGTTATCAACTTTGATGATCCGAAGAAGTCGCACCGCTGTAATCCGATTAATCCAGAATTCATGACGGACATATCTGACGCATACGAAGCGAGCTATACAATTATGCTAAATTTGAATCGCACATGGATTGAAAAACAGGGGGATTTCTTTGTCGAATCACCCATTATTTTGCTGGCGGCTATCATCTGGTATCTCAAAATCTATAAGAACGGCATCTACTGTAGCTTCCCTCATGCGGTGGAATTACTTAATAAGCCATACACCGATTTGTTTACTATATTAACCTCTTATCCGGAACTTGAAAACTATCTTTCACCCTTTATGGATGCATGGAAAGGGGGAGCGATGGATCAGCTCCAGGGGCAAATAGCATCAGCAAAAATCCCACTTACTCGCATGATTTCACCACAGCTTTACTGGGTTATGACCGGTAATGATTTTTCTTTAGATATCAATAATCCGAAGGAGCCGAAATTGTTATGTGTCGGCAATAATCCCGACCGTCAGAATATCTATTCAGCTGCATTGGGACTATACAACAGCCGCATTGTGAAACTCATCAATAAGAAGGGACAACTCAAAAGTACGGTCATCATTGACGAGTTGCCTACCATCTATTTCCGGGGGCTGGACAACTTGATTGCTACTGCACGAAGCAATAAGGTAGCGGTCTGTTTAGGATTTCAGGATTACAGCCAGTTGAACCGTGACTACGGTGAAAAAGAGTCAAAAGTTATCCAGAATACAGTGGGGAATATCTTTAGTGGGCAGGTAGTTGGAGAGACAGCGAAAACACTTAGTGAACGTTTCGGGAAGGTGCTTCAAAAACGACAGTCCATCTCTATCAATCGTCAGGATGTTTCCACTTCCATCAACACGCAGTTGGACTCACTCATTCCGGCTTCCAAGATTGCGAACCTCTCGCAGGGGACATTTGTAGGAGCTGTGTCGGACAATTTCGGAGAAAAGATAGACCAAAAAATCTTCCATGCTGAAATCATTGTAGACCATGAAAAGGTGGATGCAGAAACGAAAGCCTACAAGAAAATTCCTATTATCAATGGGTTTAAGGATGAGAACGGGGACGACATCATGATGCAGCAGATCGGGCGGAACTATGACCAGATAAAGGCGGATGCGCAGGCGATTATCAACGAAGAGATGACCCGTATCAAAAGCGATCCGGAACTCTGCAAACGGTTGGGGCTGGAAGATGAAAAAGGAGGAAAACCAGATAACGATGATAAATAAACCGGCGGAATTATCCGACATTTTACGAATAATGGCTATATTTGGACGTTAAAATCAAATATAGCGGTAGTTAACAGGATAGTTACTGCCGATTATATACATAAGTCGCAAGACGTCTCGGACAGAAATCTGGTAAATTTCAAAATAATAGAGACTATTGCGTGAGGCTTGTGCTATATCTTATAGCGTGGGCTCATGCATGTTTCTGTTATTGGGCTTACCAGAGCCTCTGTCCGGAACTGCGTGGGTTTCACGCTTCTTTTAGTTATAAGAGCAGAGGTATGGCAAAAGTCCGGATTGTAATGGCGATAACCCTTGACGGGTTTCTTCCAGAAGATAGTGAAAACCTGATGCAATGGGTAAAAACCGATAAAAAAGGATTTTCCCGTTGGAAGGAAGAATGCGCCTATCCTTTATTTCCTGGCTATCCCCTTTTAGATTTGGTCTGCAATAAAGACAGAACTGATGATTCTTTCATCTATCATGCAGAAATTTCAGATAAAGATAGCGCTGAACTATTGAGAGGACTTTTCCTGTATCATATCGTGGACGAAATAATTGTATATCTTCTTCCCGTAACAACAGGCAAAGGAATACATATTATGAAACATGTATCCCCTTGTCATTGGTCACTCCATAAAGTCAAACAATACC
The DNA here is from genome assembly GCF_003439055.1 of Bacteroides sp. OM05-10AA. Classification (NCBI taxonomy): domain Bacteria; kingdom Pseudomonadati; phylum Bacteroidota; class Bacteroidia; order Bacteroidales; family Bacteroidaceae; genus Bacteroides; species Bacteroides sp. OM05-10AA. The sequence continues at coordinate 48,316 of NZ_QSUR01000016.1, read as the reverse complement.
GAAATGGTATCTGCCACATGGTATATTGGAAACATAAAAAACTATTATAAATCATACTTTTTTAATTTGGCATGTAAAGCCTGTCGACTGATACCAAGCAATCTGGCTGCTCGCGTTATGTTATTTCCCGATTTTTGAAGGGCGAGTATTATCTGTTCTTTATCCCTTTCCTCATCCTTGAGTTTCATTATTGCGGATGCGCTTCTTAAATTGACAGCAGCCGCATTCTCTTTATCAAATCCTAAATCAGCTACAGACAAATACTCATTTTGCGCTATGATTATAGCCCGTTTTATACGGTTTTTCAATTCCCTGATATTCCCCGACCAAGAATGACTCAGTAGAAATTCCTTCGACTCATCACTGAATCCCATCGCCTCCTTTCTGTATTCCTTGGCATACTGTTCACGGAAAAACTCGGCAAAAGGTAAAATGTCTTCCCGGCATTCCGAAAGGGAGGGCATCCAAAGGTCAAACTCACAAAGACGATGAAAGAAATCCTCACGAAATCTTCCTTCTGATATGGCTAAATTCAAATCTTCATTGGTGGCGGAAATGATACGGACATCCGCACGCTGCTCCTGATGTCCGCCTACCGGAGAATAAGTATGTTCTTGCAATACACGAAGTAGCATGGCCTGCAATTCCAGTGACATATTCCCGACCTCATCCAGAAAGAGCGTTCCGCCTTCCGCTATTTCAAAATAACCTTTCTTATCTTTATCCGCCCCTGTAAACGCTCCTTTTATATGTCCAAAAAAGTATGATGCGGCAAGTTCTTTGGGTATTCCACCACAATTGACCGCAATGAAGGGATGGTCATACCTGTCACTATTCTGATGTATACTTTGAGCCACCGATTCTTTTCCTGTACCGTTGGCTCCTAATATCATCACAGAAATGTCTGACGGAGCGGCTAATAATGCAAGGCGTTCCACTTCTTTAGCTTTTGGACTGATCCGCCGGAGTATCATTTTGTCTCTCCGTATAACAGACAAAGGTTTCAAAAGCTCACGGACAAGGTCAAGCAACCTTTCCTTATATATAGGTTTTGGTAAATAATCTTTAGCACCTAGTTTGATTGCATGTACTGCGTCTGAAAAAGAGGCATAGTCAGTCGTTATCACAAATGGGATCTGGATGTTTTTCTTGTTAAGCCATTCCAGCAAAGCAATGCCGTTCCCCTCTGGTAGCCGCACATCAGATAAAATGAGATCTAACGATTGTTTCTGTATCATAACACGGGCTATCGGTTCAGTCATGGCAGTCACCACATCATAACCGGATTTCTCCAACCACTCTTTTTGTACCTGTGACAAAAGCACATTATCTTCAATTAACAATATCTTATGTTTCATGTTTCAGATCAATCATTTCATTTTTAGCTTTCACAACCAATTCATGCGCATAGGCTATTATCCTTTCCGTTTCTTTACGGATTATTTCATTGTCCGTATTTTCATCATGCAACATCTGCCGATATATTATTAGTGTATCATCTGTTTGCAATAACTCCCATACAGGAAGCATCCGATGAATTGTACCACGTAACCGTATACGGTCTGCTGCCTCCAGAAAGTTTTCCAGTTCAGCGATACTCTTTTCAGACTCCTCCACAAAAAGTTCCAATATCTTTTTCTTATCACTTATTTCGGAGGTCAATGTTTTAAAATCAATGTCACTTTCTGTAATCTTTTCTTTCTCGACAACTGAAGAGATAGAGGATAAAAGCTCTTTGGTAGAAAATGGCTTGTAAATACAATCAAGAAATCCGGCTTCTATAAAATTATGCGCTTCTTGATCTCCATGTGCCGTCATGACTATTACAGGTACTGTCCGGGAGTTTCCTATATTGGAATTTCGCAACAGTCTCAATAGATTAAACCCGTCTGTTCCTGGCATTTGAACATCTGTCAATATTAAATCAAAATCACGCTTTCGAAGTGCCTGCACTACTTCTTTGGCATTGCTACAAGTTTCACAGAATACACCATTTCTTTCCAACATCTCTTTAATTACTCCAAGTTGAAGGGAATCGTCATCCACGACAAGAACTTGCCGGGGTAACCTTGTCATTCCGACATTGGGCTTAATGTCTTCTGTTTCTTTTTCACAGGTTTCCGTAAGTGGCAGAACTACAGAAAAGACACTACCCTTACTGACAGTGCTTTCAACAAAAATTTCTCCATTTAATAAATTGACCAGTCCTTTCGTTATAGAAAGCCCCAAACCAAAGCCTTCAGAATTTACTTCTTGGGCAGCGCGTTCAAACGGTTCAAAGATACGGGACAATGTTTCCTCGCTCATTCCAATGCCGGTATCTCGAATTCTCATTGTCAGTTGTCCATTTCCATAAGCCACAATAAAACAAATCTCACCGGATTTAGTAAATTTGATGGCATTTACCAACAGGTTGTCCAATATCTGCTCAATACGGTCCGCATCTCCTTTAGCCGTAATCCCAACTCCTGATAATTGGGTAGTGAAGAGCAGCCCCTTGTTATTGCTGGCTTGAGAATATAAATTCACTATCCGTTCGATCAGTTTATCCAGCCTGAATACAACTTCATTTCTTGCTTCTTTCCATTCATTCATCCGGTAAATATCCAGCAGATTATTCACCAAATGCAAGATATGCCTGCATGAAGTACGTATATTTTCCAGATAGGTATTTCTTTTTCGTTTATCCCGCGTATCTATCGCCAGTTCCGCACTTCCATTGATACTTCCCAGAGGTCCGCGTATATCATGCGAGATAGTCAGGATGATTTTCTTACGCATCTCAAGAAGGGCCTTATTCTGTAAGATACAATCTTCCAATGTCCGGCGTGTCTTTTCCTTTTGACGAAGATCCCATTGAATTATCAGGTAAGATATGAACAGCAGTACGCCAGCAACAATCAGTACATAAGCTACTAATCTGAATGATTTCTGTCGCATATCTTCCAGTTGTTTATCTTTTTCCCGGAAAGCTATTTGTATTAGACCATCTATTTGAGAAATCAGACTCATTAGCTCGCTATTGAGTTCCTTATTCTTTCGCCTCACCATATCTGTATAATTTTCCAAATCTTGCCTATGCTCTTTTTGCATTTCTATCAATTTTTCATTTAACTCATGGAGAGGTTTCGCAGGAGCAACAACCTGTACGGTCTCTTTTTTGCCAAATAATCCGGCAAGTCCTTTCTTTTTTCGGGTTATTTCATTGGTATGTGTAGCTTGTTTGGCTACAACGGGTAAATGATTTATGAGTAGACTATCTATTTTTTCCTGTTTGTGAAACGCTTGCATGATATGAAGCAGATGTTGCTCCTTACTTGCAAGCAATCCACATAGAGTGTCTATTTGCTCGGAACAGATAAACTTCGCACAATGATTTTGTAGCTTTTGAAGTAAACTATCCGTTTCTAATCGCTTTGCACGATAGGATTGATAATCTGCCTTTTCCCAACTGATAGCAAATTCACCAAGAGTGGCGAGTTCAGTAAAATTGCGGTGTACAGAGCTTATATCATGTCGAAGCTCCCGATTAATTGCTACGCCGGCTTCAATTTCATGCAAACGTTGTCTTTCATGCAATAAGATAAGTATCACACAGCCAATAAGTGCCAGCACGATAAGATAGCCGGATAAAATTTTGATAGTTAGCGATTTCTCTTTCAAATTTATTTCACATTAAGGCTATTACTCCTATTCTAGATCTAACAAAATATTGATAAAGTAGAAAGCCGCAGACATAATTAGCCTACAACCCTTTGAACATTTCGTTAGCAAACTAGTACTTGATCCACTCGAATATTTCTATTTGGTTACTGAAGTTTCTTTAATTACGCTAACTCATTATAAAACAAAAAAAATATACTGTTTTTATCTTACTGTACTTCTTGAGTACCCCATCCTATCGTTACATTTTTGTTTGATGGTGACAAATCAGGACAATTAAAAGTAGCAAATAGGATTGAATCATCTTTAAGAGAATAACAGTACAGACAAGAGTACAATCGTCAAATATGACAATAATTTTCTTGTATATTTATTCCTCATTTTATTCTAATGGTATATTTCCACCTACTCCTTATCAATCCAGATTTGCTGTTACCACAAGATCATTTCCTCCCAAATCCACCGGAGCTAATGCCGTGCCGATCCCATAAAAATGATTAGCGATGATGGGGAAACGATACGCCCCTTCGGTATCAATAATACCAGTACCACTGCCGGTAGAAGAATCAAGTGAATCATCTGCCTTTAGTTTCACGCGGCGAGTGCTAAGTATGTTATTACCTGCATCCATTACTAAGACTTTTAGGGTATAGTCATTTGAATCAACAGCTGGAGGTGCAGCTACCGGAAGCACATACGATCCTTTAGAGAAGCGATCTGTATTGGAATGTCCTGCCGTCACGGGAATTTCAACCAGTACATTACCTGTTCCTTCAGTTATTTTATCATCTACAAAGTCTTTGAATATCGGACTTTGCTCGAGAGGAAGAAGAGGTACACTCTTGTTCTGATTTTGATAAAGTACAATCTGAATAGTTGTTGCAGCCGTTGGCACGTTGGTAAACCAGCCCATCACTCCGGCTACCCGACGATAAAGATCGACTTTACCAGTCAGACCACTTTGCGTAGGAGTCAACTCCGTTTTTCCTGTGAAGAATTCGGATTCTCGCATATTCTTCCAGTCTACACCTGCCCCAAGCGTGGCATTCAAGCCGTTTAGTGAGGTCCCCACTGTGATTGCACCCGGAAAATTATAAGTTGTGCTTGATGCACCGTCACGCCCCACTGCCAAAAAAGTATAGGTGATATCCGGTGTACATTTATATTTCACTCTATAATGCATCTCAGCAGTAGTGGTAGGAAGTTGTCCTCCTCCTGTTGTGAAATGTTCTGTCCAACCCACATTTTCGGAAGCCACACAACTACCTGTAGGATCGAAGATATAGAGTTGCACATCTGTTACGTGTTGCGCGTTCTCCGAGCCGGGAAGTACAGTGCGTGAGGAAGTCGTGATCCCGCTGCTGGCAGTAAAGATGAGGGTTACTTCACCCCCATTTTCTACGCCGGTCATCTCTTCCAGGCTGTCTTCCTTACTACACCCTGCTAGCAGCAATAGGCTGACGATTGCCACCGACCAGCATCTCATAAGATTGTTTATCATCTGTTTATTCATTCTCTTTACGATTAGTAGCAAGATTTATTCACTCTTTTCCAGATAAAAGCGTCCTGCATGTGTTTGAAGAATACCGGCATCAAGCGTCACTTCATATTGTTGTGCCAATGAATTACGTTTTCCGGTTTCTGTATCTACTAATGCCCATTTGCTCCAGTTATCGCCCACTATATGCGAAAGGCTGAGCGTAACACGACCGGCTTTCTTCAAGCTAAATCCCAGTGGAATGCGACGGGCAGACGCATTTAACTGTTGAATATCAAGTGCCTTGCCACTGGCTACACTGAATACTGCTATTGCAGGTGGCACTTCATTGTCGAGCAAGAGTTCGGTGTCTTCATCCGGCACATAGGCAGCAGATGCTTTCGATTTGATAATCAATAATGCTGTTGCCGAAGTCCCCCCGGAAGTTGCTGTAATAGATAAAGCGGAAGAGATATTGGTACTACGACTACTTGCCGAGCGTGTACTTGTATTGCGCAACTTGCTTCCCGGTACCTGGCACAGCATATCTTCATTGAACATGACGGACAACTGTGTTCCAGCTGTTCCTACTGTGACAAAAACCGATTGCATAGGAGCGATATACCAGTAGCCATCTCCGTTAGAAATTAATTGTCCATCCACCTTGATAAGTGAGTTATTGCTATTACCGTCATATACTTTGACAGATGTAATAGTGGGATTGGCTGTCATAAATTTCTTTATATCAATATGTGCCATGAATGGATTACCTACCAGAAAAGTAGAACTCGGCTTTTGACTACTAACACTCATTGTCAGAGGAAAAGTTACTTTCCCATCAACTCCTTCATTGATGAAACGTCCTGCTACTGCTGCACTTCGGGCTATACTTTCGGTGATGCCGGTGGGATTGCCGGAGGCATTTACATAACTGTAAGTAGTATGTTCTTTAGGGAAACGGAAAGTCATCGTATTGCTTGCCAAGTTACCCTTGTCTGCCATTAGCGAGAACCCGTTTGCTGCTGTATATGGGTGCTTTAATGCATTAAACGGTGGTGTCCAGTTTGTTTCATTTATAGCTACTGTAACTTCTCCATTCAATTTCCTACCCGGTGCGCTATTGCCCCATAAGCGTTGCAAAATGCGTGGATTAAAACGATTCTCGGGAGAATTCGTTGCTTCCAAGTTCGTAAATTTAGAAACAGTACCCTGATTACCCTGCAAACTTTGGGGGATAAACATATCACCTGTCACCATCTCTTTCAGAGGGGCGGAAAGCATATAGTAGCGCCCCGGAGTTATGGAAAATTCTACCCACGCTTTCTGATAATGCAGATAGTGCGTGTTTACAAGTTCGGCATGAGGAGAGAAATGAACGTAATGGCAATAGTTGTCCGCTCCGCTTGTTAGCTCCGGATAACGGGTACAGTTGGAAGGAAGAATAACATTTGTACAATCCCAAGGGATACCCTGACTCCAATTTTCCCATGTATTCCAATCGGTAGAAGTTGCATCTTGTTTCCAAGTGGTTTCTTTAGGATGAACAGTTACATGAACACCATTATAGTAAGCATTAGCGTTGGTCACACTTTGGATGTTGATATAATAATCACCTGCGGGTAAATCATTCACCGTTAACGTGTAATCGGCAGCCAAAGTTATCGTTTTGTCAGCAACTGTATTAGTTGAAGTTACATCATGAAACTTGAGTGTATAGTCGCCTGTAGGAAGAGCATCAGTACCTGTTATCTTAATTGTCACAGGATTTCCTACGCATATATGTTCGGGAGTTGCAACAGCCGAATTTATAGGATTATCATTATTAGCATCCGGTTCAGCACAATCAGGGATGCCATCACCATCTGTATCAGGGCGAATAAATACACCAGTTAATAAGACATTTTCTAAAGCTTGCGCTACACCTTTAAAAGATATGCGTATTTCATCAAATTCACTGACTTCAGGAATCGTTGAAATATAGGTATAATCACCCGAACCGATGACATCTGCCCCTAACACGCCCCATGAGTTTTTGGAATTATCATCTTTGACTCCTGCACTATATACCGAAAGCTGTATATTATTAAGTAAATCGACATCGGCCAATCCAGTTATTTTTTTCATCATAAATCCAACTTGGGCTTTCGTTCTGACTGTATTGAATTTAACGGCTACCGTAACTCCCCCCGCCACTGTGGTATTAGTTATAGTTGCGGCAGATGTCCTGTCATCGTCTAAGAGATTTCCCAAATTATTGAATGAAGAACCCACAGAAGCTACACTCCCGACTTTGGTCTCATCATAATTGATTTCTGCACCATGATTACCTGCCGTCAAGAGTTCAAGACAAGCATCACCTATGTTGCCACTATAGCAAGTAGAACTTGTCGGCTCCCAAAATGCATTATAAATATAGAATGTTTTTAGTTCCAAATTTACCGTAGCTACTCCTGATGTCCATAACTCCATAGAGTCAAAATCTTTATCTGTAACGATACTCAAGCGCATCTTTGTACCGTCATCTCCTATCAGCCCGGCAGAAACAGCATTACCATCTTCCGTTAAGCTATTTCCACTAAGATATGCACCATTCTTCTTTAATCGGATACGGAAAAAAGTTAATGCGTCTAACGATAAAAGCGAGGAGGTAGATTGTACCGTAAATCCAGTGCGAATTTCACGACCAGCTGTATTCAGAGTACTACCATCGGATGTTGTTATACCGAGAATTCCAATATTACCGGCTACAGTAACTCCTTTTGTATAGACTGCGTAATTATCTGGATTATCATCCAGAATATTGTCTACTCCTTTTATATCACTTATACTGATTAAGCTACCTCCTCCCTTTGGAGTGTAAGCTATAGCTTTATTTTTACTAGTTGTTATCAGCGTATTACAATCCGCTCCATTCATTATTTGGGCCTTTCGGGTAATAACTACTGTTTGAGAATAAGTTGTACCATCCCCAGCTGTATAAGTCACTAATACTACGTAATCTCCATCCACTGTCATACCAGTTATTCTATTATCAGCCGTTATCTGGGCTGTTGCTCCGTTAGGAGAACTCAACAATTGACACTGCATGGTTCCCGATTGCGGAGCGGGAAATTGATAAGTATTGCCCGCGATGGTGGTATTGGTTAAAGAAAGAAAGCTGGAGGCATCTATTTCCACCGGTTCACGAACGAAAGCATAATTAACAACGGTAGCTCCCAAATTGACATTTACGCCTGTAAACTTTATCCGAACCTGCGTACAAGGTTTAGAGGTAATCAAACTGACCTGCTTCTTTCCACCTCCTATAGCCGAAAGCCCTAACAAAGAGTTTATTGTTACTGCGTCTACCTTTTGATTATTTGCATCATAAGTTTCAAGCACTGTACCTGTCAGCAAACTTAAATCTAATAGGCTTGCATCCGTAAAACAGAAGCCGACTTCAGTACCAATGGGTATGGCAGTTTTAAAGTTTACGGTAACATGAGGATCAGAAAGCAATCCACCTACTGTACCAAAACCTGCTCCGTTTGTAAGATCAGCATCAATAATCTTATCAGCACCAACTATGCTAGTCCATCCTAGATCTAATAATCCGTTTTTGTGTATTTCCACTCCATCAGGAAAATATGTGTTATCTGTTGTACATGCTTGTTCTGGATTATCTCCAACAAAAGCATAATACAAACTCAATGCATTCAGTACCTCAGCAGATACACCAGTCATACCTATTCTGATTTCATCAAATGGTTTAGTGAATGAAGTGGAAATAGACAAAGCTTGTTTCCCATCATTATTTGCTGCACTCAGCAAGTTTAGTTCCAATGTTTCACCGGCAGTGTTTCCTCCTAGTCTTTCTTGTGCTACTCCTTTAAGAAAGGTTTGAATCCAAAAACCTTTTAATACAGTTAAGGTCAACAAACTGGTATTATTTATTTTGTAAACAAATCCAGCTGTTTGTCCGCCTGCATAAGTACGTGCCATATCACGTACCGAAGCAATTTGATTGGCAATTAAATCCGCTGCTGCGACTCCTGCAAATGAAGTTGAATTGGCGATATCAATATCTACCATGTGTCCCACATTCTCTTTCCAGCCGATAACACTAACCAAAGCGTCCGATATATTATCAACGATACGCCCCTTACCAACAAGAGGAACTCTGCGACCGGCCACCCAATAACCGTTAACATCCTGCGTAAGATTAGAAGTAATCTTCGTAGCACGAGTAGATGGATCTTGTGAAGAGGGTTGTTTACCATCAGGTAGCGACATAATGTCCTCATCCTGGCAAGATAACACTAACAGGCAAAGTATAAAAGTTAGTAAGTAATGTATCGTTTTCATCTCTATTACATCTTTAATATCTATAAAAATTGAATAGAAAATCTTGGAAGATTTTCAAAATACCGGAGAGCTCCCGAAGCTATTTTGAGGGCTTCGGGAAGTCTCGGAGAGGGGAAGAAACACTATTGGGCGTTTCGGGAAAAATTATTCAAGCTCCATGCTATGGATTACTTCCCAATTGTCATTTACACGGAGAGTCAACTCCTGCTTGTTATTCAGAGATTCAGGATCGTCAATGTCCGGTTTTCCAGGCTCTGTAGGATTATCTAAAGTTCTTGTACCAATTCCATACAAGTGATTACGAACAACATTATAACTATTCTTTGTATCAGTCGCTTTACTTGTTTCAAAAGCAGTTGTTCCATTCCATTTTGCCAAATCATATTCAGTTAGTTGACCATCGGCAGTAGGTAGATTTACATTCCAACTTCTCAAAACAGTATCATCTGCTTTAGTCAATTCAAGTTTGAACGTTTGACCAGCTGTCTTTGCAAACGGAATTAGGAATTCGCCTGCAAAAACAGAACCTTTAGCGAATTTAATACCAGTATAAGCAGCAGAAACTGCCCAACTTGTGTCATCAATTATACCATCATTATTAGTATCTTGAATAGTGGTAAACCAATCTGCTAAATTAATACTATATACTACCTTATCACTATTGGATAACGTACCATTAATGACGTATTTTACGTTTGCGTCATTTCCTGTACCATTACCGATTAAGTCAAAGTTGGCAAATTGACCTAAAACCAACTGCTGATTTTTGTCGGAAGCAACCAAACGCAACTTTGCAGCATCAGCCATGTAAGGTATTTCATTTACATAACCAAATGTACCTGCAACCTGACGGTTTAAAACAACCGGTTTTTTAAATCCTTTACCCTCTACAACTGTCAGTTCATAAGAACCTGCAAAGATTTCTTCTCCAATTTTATTCGTTGCATCTGTTTTAAAGGAAAGAGTCGTATTAGCATTAAAAGTACCAGATGTAGCGCCATCACCAATAGCTGTTATAGCTGCCAAATCGTAATCACTACTATTGCTATAGCCAAAAGCGTACACCATATAAGTTCCTGCGGCTAATTTATTTGCGGTTGGGATTTCAATAGTCTTTTCACGACCATGACCTCCGGTCGTGTAAGCTGTTGAACCTGAAGTATTCCAATCCGCAATATCTTTAGCATACTTCACTGTGGAACCACTACAGATGATAATCTTGACATTCTCAATCGTTTGTTTTGCTTCCGAACTAAGCATAGGACGTCCCGCACGGGTGCTGAGTCCATCTCCTGAACTTGCCACTTGCAGTACAAATGCTTGAGCCGCATTTTCATTTCCATTACCAGTAGTAATATCTTCATCATTACTACACCCTGTGAATAGCAACAATCCGGTTGCTAATGCACCTAATAAATAATTTTTTGTTCTCATTTTGTTAAAAATTTAATTTAAAAAATATCTGTCTAAAATCAATCGATTTCCATACCATGAAGCATTTCCCAATTATCATTTACTAATATATAAATGACAAATTTCCCATCATCATATACATACCTCAGTACCGTCAGTTCATTCCGTTTCATCGTAACATTCACGTCTTTCGGTGTCAGTGTCGGCGTAATTCGCTGCGGGTCATCGTAGAAGTTCACACTAACTATTGCCCCTTTCTCTTTAACTGATGGAGAGAGTACCGTCTTTGTAACGACTACAGGTATTGCTTCCCATTCAGCTTTTGTCTGTACTATTGTCTGATTGGTATAATTGAACTCACAATCCAAATTCTGAAATAATCCACCTACCGTTTTATCTGAATAGTTCACCTCCTCCGGCAGGTTCTCCACCTGAATGACAAGCTTGCCTTTGGTGCGTTCCATTTCCACCGTATAATCGTAGTTCCATGCATCATAAACCAGTGTGTCATTGGTCAGATAGAAATCGTCGCCTTCTTGTTCCTCTGCGTGCAATATGGCCGAAAGCGAATCATCGCCCAGTGGCGTGTTGTCTTTCAGTCCTCCCCACACGGTCAGTACATACTTGCCATGCGGAATGCAATCGCAAAAGGTGATAGGAAAAGCCTTTTCATCTCCCGTAACCTCGAATACACCCTGTTCTTCTACTACTTCACCCGTGATGGCATCACGAAGCTGGTAATAGAGTGTAGGTACATACGCTTTGAAAGCGAGATCTTCACTCTTTCTCTCTTCCAGCGCCACTTTATCCACATTGAAATAATTCTTGTCTTTCACCGTGACATTGACTTGCAACGGTGGACAGGGAAGTATCTCGTCACGCACACACGAACTCGTGCCGAATAGGGTGAACGCCAAAAGGAGGTATGTTATTTTTATCTTCATCATGACCTTATCTTTTGTTTATCAATGTTTGAAACCTGTCATCGGCATGATAACGGTAGAAATCCGGCTCTGTAACCGCACGTTTACGTAATTTCGTATCTTTACACGCAGGACCGATATGCAGGTAGAACTGTTCGTTCTCTTGTAGGCGAGCCGCTGTGATAGAACGGACGTATTCTGCCACCGGAGTATTATCTTTTAAAGGTGTAAGGATTGCCTTCGCATCCTCATTCTTATTGACACTCAATGCGATGATAGCACTGTTCACGTCGGCAAACGGGCGAAGAAGTTCATAAGCTTCATTGAACTGGCGCTTCTTTGCCTGGAGCAATCCCAAGTTGTAACGGGCTTCGGGAAGTTCCACATGCTGTAATAGTTCTATGGCTTTCTCATAATCATGGGCATACACGTAGCTTGCTGCGAGTGTGTTGAGCACTTCGGGAGAATGCTCGGTCAATGCCGACAACACCTCACGGGCCTTGTCCTCTTTATCCTCACGCAGATAGAGTACAGCCAGGTTGTTGGCGGCAATCTGCGATCCGGGGAAATACTTCTGTATGGTTTGATAGACCTCTTTCTTCTTGTCGTGAGAATCCGCCAAAGTAGCTACTCTCAACAATTCTTCCTCATTGAACGCATCGGGACGCTTGCCGTACATATTCAGTAATTCAGCATCGCTTGTAAAGCTTTTCAATATATAGGTATATACATACTCCACCTTGCGGTCTTTTTGCAAATATTTGTTCTTTATCTCGTTCCAGCAGGGAAGGCGGCGGATGTGCCGTTCCTGTACATCGTCGTTCTCGTTCTTATATTTTTCGAGTATATTCTTTACTGCCGCTGCATCAGCATTTCCATCGGCAACCATTGCCGTAAGAACAGGTTCCCAACCTTCAGGACGTGAATCGACGGAGATTAACCGTTGTGTCTTTGGCTCAATATCTAATTGGCCAACCAACCATTGTTTGGCGGATGCCGCACGGTTGCGTGCCAACGAAGTGTTGAATGCTAATGAACCGTCAGCCGAAGCCATACCTACGATGGTAATGGAGTTCAGTGTAGCCAGTGTATCTTTCAGGACAGGTGAAAGAGTATGTACCATGTCGTCAAGCTCTTTTCGATTATTTCCCATCAAAAGGTCTATATTCGCCTTATTGATGCCGAACTGCAAATTAGCGACTCCCTTTCCTTCCATGATTTTCGGACGAATCACAAACTCCGGCTCTATCCATGACAGTTGCAACACTTCCTTCACGTCTTCCATCAAGGTGACCGGATTGCTGATGGCAGCTATGTCTATCGTGTCAATTCCGGTACATTCGCCGCAACCATCGGTAGAAACCACAGCTACGAAGCGTCCCTCTTCCGTTCCCTCGGGCAATTGCACCGTTTCTTTATAAGGAAGGCTGAAAGAGCGTGAAGCCTTGTCGGTTTTCACGGCTCTGCTTTCGAGTGGGTCTATATAGTTATCCAGTACTTTTTTCCGGTTTATCTTCTTATTATATATAGGTGCATCCAATACCAGAGGCATATATTCTTCTTTCACGGTGCCATTGGTAATCAACTGGGGCGTGATGATTAAGCGGCTTCTACGGGAAAAATAATTCTCCGGTACATGGAAAAGCATTTCCATCCGTACCCGGTTGGTGCTGTCGGGAGTCAACACACAGGGAGAAGGTGTAGCCGTAACGACCTTTCCGGCTTGTCGGTTCGACGCGCATCCCGCAAGTAATCCGAGCGACGCGGTGAATAGTGTAATATATTGTATATTCCTTTTCATAATTTCAATGCTTTAGAAAATGTAGATGAGTGAAAGGGCAGCCTTGGTCGGTCCGAAATAATTCTTATGCTTGTTTTTGTAGCATTTCAAACAAGGGATGCGTTCGCTTTCCTTATACCATAGATGGGCGTAACCGACACCGATAGCGGCTTCGAGGTTCCAGTGCGGCGAGAGTATCCAGTTGTAACCGTAGGTAAATCCGCCACCGGCCAGATAACCGTCATACCGTTTATCCTTAAATCCACCGAAGTACTGTGCGCCGTGCAAGTGCAAGCCAACAAAATGTCCTTCAAACTTTTCGCAGAACCAATACTTCACTTCCGGCTGTACGAGCCAGAAACGCATTTTCTTATCATCTTTAAATGTCCACGGATTGTATGCGCCTGAGATATCTAAGGTTACTTTTCTGCTCAAACCCAATTCCATGCCGACGTTCGGAGTGGTTGTCAGCCAGTAAAGACCGTTGGTTTTCACAGCTACCTCCTGTGCGGAAATAGTGGCAGATAACCCAGCTATAAATAATATAAGGACTAGTATTTTTCTCATTATTTACCTATTGTTTGATACCTTAATTGTTTTGTTGGGAAAAAACAGTCATTCACTTTATTTAAAATCAATGACTTAAAACATACGCCTCTCTTGAAGAGGAGGATGGAGAAAAATCCATCTTCCTCTTTCTGCTGCAAAGTTACTCCTTCTTGAGAGTTTATACTTTACAAAAAAAGTGCAAACTTTTATAGTTTTAGTGCAAAGTGATCGTTTACGGAGAAAGTAAGGTGCTTATAGTCCCTTATCGCGTAATTCTTGTGGTGATTTATCGAAATATTTTTTGCAAAACGTGCTCAAGTAAGCTTGTGAAGAGAATCCATAGTCGGTAGTAATTTCAGTGAGTGTTTTTTCTGATACTACCAAGTCCCTGTAAATCAATTCTGATTTTCGCTGAGAAATCCATTTGTGCGCAGACTCGCCGAAGGCTTCTTTAAAACGACGTTTGAAAGTATCAACACTCAGATTCATTTGCTGGGCAAAGTCCGGTATATCCTTCATTGATAAATAATTCGTCATAACATAATCTTTGAACCCCATGCCCTTGCCTAACAAAGGATAGAAAAAAGTCGCCAGTTCTTCTTTTGTATAATAGGCACGCAGTATGATAAATAATTCCTTTTGCATCAGTTCGTGATAATGTACGCAGTTTAATCCGTCATCAAGACATCGTTTCACAAGGGTGAAAAATAGGTTCAGAACCTCCCTAACGGGTAGTTTCTTGAAATTATAAACATACTTTTTCGGAAGAAAATCTAAAAGATGCTCAAAAGAGAAGCGGCTGCAAAAATCGATATTTTGCACGAAAGAACAGCTCAGGATTGTAGTATCTTTCAATAGACTGACATAACAACAACTGTTTCTTGGAAGTAATGCTATCTCTCCCGCTTTATGAATTTGATCTTTGTAACTATTGCAGGTTATAAGAGCTTCTCCTTCGAGCAGGAAAACGATTACGGAATGCTCGACTTCAAGAAGCTGGAGTTTCTGACTTTTTTTGAATTGAAGTACTTTGAAAGTGGCTTCTGGCTGTAGCTGATAGTTGTAGCAGGTAGTATGTTCCTGCCTGTAAAACAGACTCATAGGCTAAATGTTTTAAATTTGTTTTAAAATGAAAAGCGTAATTGCCAACAATAAATTTCAAGAAATACCTAATTAATGAACTATTATAAATTTAGAAGAATGCATCTTCAACTTCATTTGTTTTGAATAGTGTTTTAAATGGAATTACTATTGGATTATTAATCTTTTTATTATCAGTAATATAGCTTCTAATTATATTCTTTATACCCCTCTTCAAGAGAGGTATTGTAAAGACATTCAAGACGTTTTCCCTACAAATATAAATGATTTATTTAAATTACAGCTTCCTATTTGTATAATTTGTTACCATTTGAATTGATTTAATAACAATTTCGTTAGCTTTATCTAGAACCGTGTTGTTCAAAGATGCCAGATAAATGCGTGTCGTATTTTCCGAAGTATGTCCCATGGCCTCACTGATAATATAAGTTTCTACACCGTTCTTTTTAGCCAAACTGGCCCATGTATGGCGAGAAGTATAGGATGTAAGACACGCGGATAGTCCCAGTAGCTTGGAAATCTGTTTCAAACGGTCGTTGTGGTTATGCAGCGCAGTTGAATAGACCGTCATTTTCTTTCTCCCCGGTGAATACAGTAGTGGGAATACATAGTCCGATTCAGTCATTACAAGGACATATTTCTTTATAATCTGCATAGCACAATCGGGTAAAGTTACTTCTATCTTTTGATTTGTTTTATGCCGTTTATAAACTAAAACATTTCCGCTCAAATACTCTTTTTTAAGGTATGCGATGTCAATGAAACTCATTCCACGAGTATAGACACTGAAAAAAAATATATCTTTGGCGAGTTCTAACATAGGCTTATTTCGTAAATCCAAATGTTCCAATTTCTGCACCACTTCTTCATCCACCGCACGCTTGGCTGTTTTTTCAATACCCGTGAATACATTCAGAAACGGGTATTTATTTTCTTTTAAGTAAGTGAGCATAATTAGTTTATACAATAGGAGATTTGTAACTTTGCCCACATATCATCAAACAGCAAGTAATGGGCAAGATCAAAATACTCATATTGACGGATACACAGCGTTTTGCATTGGAAGAGGGTTTCCGCAACGGTTGCTCGCATTGTTTTCGAATGCGTTGCCGTGCCGTACTCCAGAAATCGAAAGGGCTTTCAAGCCAAGAGATTGGGGAGCAAACGGAGATGTCACATATATCCGTCAATTCATGGGTGAAGCGTTTCGAACAATATGGTATCACAGGATTGCATACTCGTGCCGGGCGTGGGCGCAAACCTATCATGGATTGTACAGACGAAGCAGCGGTTCGCAAGGCTATCGAAGAGGACAGACAAAGCGTGAGCAAAGCCAGGGAAGATTGGCAGAATGCAACAGGAAAAGAAGCGAGCGACTGGACTTTCAAGCGTTTTTTATCAGCATTGGCGCAAGATATAAGCGAATAAAAAAACGCCCAAGGGGAATTCCCTCGCCGCAGCTTTATGAGTACAAAACTGAGAAGTTGCAAGAACTTGAACAACTGGAAAGAGATGGTAGGATCAATCTGTACTTTGCCGATGAGAGTCACGTCTGTACTGAAGGGTATGTTCCCTACGGATGGCAGTTTAGCGACGAAGATGTGCATATCCCTTCCTCGAAGGCAGGCAGACTCAACATCTTCGGAATGATAGATCGCAATAATCGGTACGACGGATTCTGCACAACTGAAAGCATCGATGCAGATAAAGTCATTGATTTTTTGGATAGGCTCTCGCTCAAAATAGAGAAAGATACATTCGTGGTTCTTGATAATGCCTCTGTTCACCGAAACAGAAAAATAAAAGAGCTGCGTAGTATTTGGGAGCGACGAGGACTGTTTCTGTTCTATCTTCCACCATATTCTCCCCAACTGAACATTGCCGAAACTCTTTGGAGAATCCTCAAGGGTAAATGGATCAGACCGCAGGATTATATATCGAAAGACACACTTTTCTATTCCGTCAACAGAGCGTTGGCGGATATTGGCAAAGGACTCTCGATTAATTTCAAACATTATGCTGCTTAATTTTGCTTAGTTACTTATCCATCGTTTTTTTAGTCCATAATTATAAGCAGCTTTCAATATCCGCATATAATAAGAGATTGTATTCAGCCCGTTACCTCTTTTCTTGAGGTACATCTCATATTCTTCCATCAACAATGCCGTAATATGATCCGAAGGTATATCTTGGCCGTTCCGAAATGCCTTGAACATACGAAGCGTTCCCCGGTAATTGGAAGCGGTTCTTTTCTGACCTGCCTCTTCCAACAGCAGGATACGATGTTCCATCATGGAGAAAAAACTCTTGGTGAGTCCTAAACCCTTGTATTCCTCCACTAACATTTCGACTGTAAAATCGACTTGCTCTTGCTCTTTTTCTGCTACAATACTTTCCAAACTAGCCACCATCTTCTCCAGATGTTCCTGCATGGCTAGTAACTCTTTAGCTCTTTTCGGAGTAGCTTTTCTAAAAGACACACATACCTTTGAACAGTCCCATTCTTTTTCATCCAACCTTACTCCGGTGGTTAACGTAGTCATCTTACGCTTATGAATCAGTTGTATAAAGCAGGAGCCTTGTCTATGCTTCACTTTCGATTTTCTAAACTTTATCGTTATAGACGTTATCATATTCTTCAAATTAAAACTTAGTACTCAATATCATAAGCCTATATATAATCAAAATATCTGTAAATTAGTTCGTTTGTGGCTTAAAAATAAGTGTAGTTAAAAACTGATTCCCTATAATAAAGATAAATCCCAAACGTTTTGCCTCCACGTTCGAGCCGCTGGTTTTCCAAAAGAATTTTCTATGCGACTAAAGTCGAAGAAAATTCATTTGGAAAAAACGCTCCGACTACGTTTGGAATTTGATGGATTATTATAGGGACTCACTGTGACCGACGTGACGCATAGGCGTTTTAAATACATGAGCCTACTTCTTTATCGGATTGCTGACAGATGATACAATGAAAATCCGGTTTCTAACATTTGTACGCAGTTGGAAATATTTGTTTCAGAATGAAAATGAGGGACTTCAGTTCTCTCTGCTCTGCATTATTTTAATAGTGTGTGATTCACTCCTTTTTTCTCTTATTTCCGCTTTTTTCCCTCCTTCTTATCTTTTCGTCGTGACATCTGATGACATCTGATGACACGTGATGCCACCTTTTTGAAAATCAGTATTTTATTCAAATTTAGCCCATACATTTGAATCGTCAAACAGGTGTATTAACTTCAAAAAGTGATAAGTATGGCACAAGGAAAAGACATCAACGAAAAAAACAAACGGACACGGAAGACGCAAAAGTCTGCAAAAGAAGAACCGTATGTGGAACAACTTAACGAATTGGTATTGGTCCACAACAAAAGTGACCCGAAAGCGGGTGTACAGGCAGTCAGTGAGATTGATGAAAAAGGAAAGATTAAGACAGTTCCGGCGGATGAAAAGAATGAAAACTCATTTCTGAAGTTCGATAAGAACTCCAGTATCCTCGAAAACTTCATCAAGAATTTCTGGAGCCAACTGAAAGAACCTACCCATTTCCGCTTGATACGGATGACCATCCATGATTACAAGCAGAATAAGGAGGCTATCAAGGATTTGTCGCAAGGCAAAGAAACGGACGCAGTGAAAGAGTTCCTCAAACGCTACGAAATCCGACCGAGAGAAAACAAGAAGGAACAGAGTAAGAACGAAAAAGAAGAAACAACTATGGCAAAGAAACAACAACCGCAAGAGCAACAAGCTCCCCGCTACCGTTACAATGAAAACATGATAAACTGGGATGCTTTGGAAAAGATGGGTGTTTCAAAAGTATCCCTCGAACAGCAGGGACTGCTTGACTCCATGTTGAAAGGGTACAAGACAAACAAGTTGGTGCCACTCACCCTTACCCTCGGATGTGCCACCGTCAGACTGGACGCGAAGCTATCGTTTATCAACCAGCAGGACGGGCAGATCGGACTGGGTATTCATGGCATCCGCAAGGAACCGGAACTGGAAAGACCTTATTTCGGACATATCTTCACCGAAGAGGACAAAAAGAACCTGCGGGAAACTGGAAACATGGGGCGTGTAGCAGATTTGAATCTGCGTGGCGGAGCGTATGATCCCTGCTTGATTTCCATCGACAAGAATACGAATGAACTGGTGGCTGTCCGCCAAGAGAATGTCTATGTGCCCGATGAGGTGAAAGGCATCCGGCTGACTGCGGATGAAATCAAGGCACTGAAAGAAGGGCAACCGGTGTTTGTAGACGGAATGACTTCTGCCAAAGGCAAAGAATTCAGCGCAACACTCCAATATAGTGCTGAACGCAGAGGGCTGGAATTCATTTTCCCGAAGGAACAGACTTTTAATCAGCAGACACTGGGTGGTGTACCATTGTCTCCGAATCAGATTAAACTGCTGAGTGAAGGACACACCATTCTTGTGGAAGATATGAAGCGTACCAACGGCGAGCAGTTCTCCTCGTTTGTCACACTGGACAAGGTGACCGGACGGCCAAACTACAGCCGTCACAATCCTGAAACCGGAGAAATCTATATTCCGAAAGAGATTTGCAACGTACAACTGACACCGGAAGACAAGGAAGCCCTACGGAAAGGGCAACCGGTATTTCTGGAAAACATGATTAACCGCAAAGGGGAAGAGTTTTCTTCCTTTGTCAAGATAGACCAAGTAACCGGGCGGCAACAGTATTCACGGACACCGGACGGCTTTAACGAGCAGCAGGCTCCTAAAATCCCGGCGGAGGTTTATGGGCATGTATTCTCCGCACAGGAGCGCGCCAACCTTCAGGACGGCAAGGCTATCCTGGTTTCCGATTTGAAGAGTGCCAACAACAAGACATTCAGTTCGTATCTGAAAGTGAATGCCAACACCGGGCAGTTGCAGTACTTCCAGGAGAATCCGGACATACGCCGCAATACTTCGCAGCGTACGGCACAGGCGGATAACAGTCCAAATCAGCAGCAGGAACAAAGAAGAAGTGCCAAGCAAGCTGTGTAAAGCAAGAACCTGTAACAAAGAGAAAGAAACATCATTCAACCATTATTTAATCCCCACGGATATGAATCAGAATATCAATCATGTGTTCAAGGCAGAAGACCTTGACTGGAAACAATTGGAGGCAATCGGCATCAATCGGAAGCAACTGGAAGAAGGCGGCAATTTGGAACTGCTTCTGCAAGGAGAAGAAACGGAACCAGTATCTCTGAAGATACGCACGGCTGTATTGTCTATGACTACGGACGCCACGTTGAAACTGGCAGAAGGAGCAAATGGAAGCCCCATCGTAGAAATCAACGGTCTGAGTGCCGATGCAGTTCTGTAATTCCCTGATAAAGTTCAACCTGTCACTCCGCATTGTCCCCATGCTGTGCGGAGTGCATAAAAAAGAAAAGAATATGATCGCAATATTGACAGACAAGCCCAATGTGGGCAGAGAGATAGCAAGAATAGTAGGTGCACACAAGTGCGAGAGCGGCTATATGGTGGGCAACGGTTACATGGTGACATGGACATTTGGGAATATGCTTTCCCTTGCCATGCCGAAAGATTACGGAACAACGAGAATAGCTCGGGAGAATTTTCCACTGAATCCCGTCCCCTTCCGCTTGATGGTGAAGCACGTAAAAACCGATACGGGATGGATACCCGACATTGAAGCTGTGCTACAACTGAAAGTCATTGAAAAGGTATTCGCGGCTTGCGACACCGTTATTGCGGCAACCGATGCCGGACGCGAAGGGCAGATGGTGTTCCGTTATCTGTACCAATATTTAAAATGCAAGCAGCCTTGCTACCGTTTATGGATTTCCTCGTTGACAGATGAAGCTATACGTACCGGAATAGAAAATCTCAGACCGGACAGCCTCTACGATGCCATGTATCTGGCTGCGGACAGTCGAAATAAGGCTGACTGGCTATTGGGATTGAATGCGAGTTACGCCATTTGCTATGCTACGGGAATGGGAAACAACTCTCTGGGACGTGTACAAACACCTATACTGGCAGCCATCAGCAGCCGTTACAGGGAAAGGGAGAATTTCATCGCGGTAGATAGCTGGCCGGTATTTATATCTGCCAGCAAGAATGGAAAGTTGTTCAAGATGCGTTGCACGGAAGAGTTTTCCGACAAGGAAACGGCGGCACAACTTTACGAGGATTGTAAACTTTCGGGACAGGCACGCATCCTATCCATCCATCGCAAAGTGAAAGAGATTCAGCCTCCGGCACTTTATGACCTCACCGAACTCCAGAAAGACGCAAACCGCTATTATAACCTCACAGCCGGACGCACGCAGGAAATCGCACAGAGGCTTTACGAGAAAAAACTGATTTCCCATCCACGCACCTCCAGTCGTTTTCTCTCGGAGGATGTCTTCAACACCTTACCGTCCATTATGGAAAAGATACTGACCTGGAAACACCTCAGACCGTATGTAAAGACGATGGGTATCAATCTCTTCGATCTGTCGAGAAACGTTATCGACGAAGATCGGGTAACGGAGCATCACGCCATCCTGATAACCAATATGTACCCCGAAGGACTGGATCGAGAGGAGATGCAGGTCTATATGTTGATTATCGGGCGGATGCTAGAGGCGTTCATGCCGGTCTGCAAAGTGGAATATACTACAGTGGATGCCGTATGCGGGGCACGCAGATTCCGCACGCAGGCATACCACATTCTAGAAAAAGGATGGTTCAATATCTTTGAACGGGAAAGCACGATTGCACCGGAAGGCTATCAGCCGATGGAGCTAGCGAAACTGGAAAACAGCGAGATACTGAAAGTGGCCGGATGTAATCTGGTACATAAGAAAGCACTTCCCGTATCGCCTTATACGGATGCCGAACTGATTGACTATATGGACAATGCCGGACTGGGTACCGTAGCCACACGTGCCAACATCATCCAGACGCTGATTAACCGCAAGTATATCCGTTATTCGGGCAAATACATCATTCCCACACGCAAAGGACTTTATATGTATGAAACAGTACGAGGTATGAAAATAGCCAATGCCGCACTGACTTCCGGTTGGGAAGCTCAACTGGCACGCATGGAGCAAGGAAAACTCACACAGGAGGAGTTTCTCGGCAAGGCACTGGAACTGGCAGGGGAAGTAACGGAGGAGATATTCCGGAAATATGCCAATTAAACAGATTGGGAACCGGACATCTAAGAGTCTTATTCATTCATAAGTCCTTACATATTTACTATAAAACAAGGAAAGTCCGTCATCAAGCATACCACAGTCCGTCACTGAGGGTGGCACAGTCCGTCACTGTGCTTACCTTAGTGACGGACTGTGGTATGCAGACATAACTAACACTGATTATCAACCAATTGGATCGGATTGCAATAGCATTAAAAATACGATACAAAAATGGTCATCAATCCGATAGATGAAAGCAACAGATAAGTTTTTCCGTTTTTAAGCGGCAAAGGTCTTGGATTGCCTCATTATTTGCCGCAAGGCGGCCCTACGGGCTGGTTAACAAAAGAAAATCATCCTCGCTTTGCTCCGGTATTTTCTTTTGCCAAGCCTTGCGCAAAAAGGCAATCCAAGGGCCGAGAGCCTATAAAATCGGGAAAACATATCCCGATGGGATTATTCATTCATTAAAAAATTAAAGGATATGAAACTACAACTCATCGAAACTCTCTGCAAACAGGTGGTCACGCTGGTATTACTCATTGGAATCTGCCTGCTCTGTCGCAAAGGTATCATCCCGGTCTACACAATCGTACTGCTATTTCTGTCAGGAGGAATCATCAGTCTGTTTTTCAGAATGCTGTCGCTGGTGGTAAAGGTTCTCATCGTACTGCTAGTAATCGGTATATTCATATAAATCCTCAAACAAAGAAGTTATGGAAACAAGAACATTCACCCCGCAAGCACCGGTCATGCCTGCCGTATGGCCATCGGTACACACCATCAAACCAGCTCGGAGACGACTGCCCAATACGGTAGACGAGCCACGGTCAATCGGCTATTATCTGGAACCGCTTATCAGTATCGCCAGCCATCCCGACCGGAAAAGAATCCTGAAGGAATTCTTCAAAGAAACTTATGTGTAACACTTTAATACTTTATCATTATGTTTTTTCAATCCATTCATCAAATGATTGCGGCAGGCACAGACCTGAGCATCAACATCAAGAGAGTAGACAACAAGCTAACGGTGGCAGTCTTGCCCAAACGTGCCAACCTGAAAGATGAGGCGCAGCAACTGATGGTTCCGTTAATACTCAGCGGACATCCGGAGGAACTGGATGCAGGATTCCTGCAAGCCATCATTACCCCGGTACAGAAAGCGCAGGGGATTCTGACCAATCTGGAAATATTCGAGAAACAGGCGCAGCAGGCAGCATCACAAAGTAAGGCGGCCAAGGCAACCGAAGAAAAGGAATCGAAAGAGGTCAAAGAGAAGCGTGAGAAGATGGAAAAGTTACTCAAGAAAGCGGAGGAAGCTACCGCAGCCAACCGTCATTCGGAAGCGATGATGTGGCTTAAACAGGCGAAGGTATTGGCTACGCCCGACAGGCAGAAAGATATAGACGCGCAGATGGCAGCGATCCAGAAGAAGGTTTCGGAAGGAAGCCTTTTCGCGGAGGAAGCCGCACCGCAGACAATGGAGATGCCTCAGGTGCAAGAGGTACAAGTCCCTTATCCGCAGCAACCTTACCAGTCACAACAGCCTGCAAATAACGTCCCGATGCAGCCGCGTCCCGGAGAGCAGATGCAAATGTTCGAGGAGTGTCCGACAGGCAGGATAATGCAGCAATCCCAACCAGAATTCCAACTGACACCACAATCTGTACCGCAACCTCCACAAACACAGCATCCGCAGGCTCAAACTCAATGGCAACAGCCGGCAACCGTTCCACAACCTGCTTACATCCCCGAAAGACAGCCACAGGCACCTAATCCGCAATGGCAACAGCCGACAAACTATGAACCCGCCAGACAATATCCGGGCCAACCACAAATGTACATTAACCAACTGACCGGGCAAGCCCCACAGAACGGAGCGCAAATGAACGGGCAGGGATGGCAGCAACCCGTTCCGCAGCAGCCGCAGGTTACGACCATGCAGATGGTATCGAGCAATAATACAGGAAGGGAGTATCATTCCCAACCTCAAAGCAGTGATCCCCTCAGCTTCGATAAGGATGACGAGAGTGACAGGGAATTCCTGCGTGAAGACCCTTACGCCGAATATCCCGACTTCCCTCTGGAATGCAGGATGAAAGACGAAGCGCAAATGGAACTGGTATGTTGTTAAACTAAAAATAAAAAAGAATATGGCACTTGAAATCAACGCACTTAAAAGAGTATTCCGGCTAAAGAGAGGAAGTAACACCCTGGAGCTGGACGATCCGGACAGCAACCTGTCACTCAACGAAGTTATGGACTTCTATTCCATGAACTACCCCGAACTGACAACAGCAACCGTACAGGGACCGGAAATAGAGAATGACCGGGCAGTCTATCAGTTCAAAACGACAATCGGCGTAAAAGGGTAATGATATGGCAAAGAAACTCAAAAAAGAAAAGGAGGAAGAATCATGCAAACAGCTCTCAGAATCTCAAACTCAGGCATTGGCCCGTTTGATTATCAACGAAACCGAATCCACCGACATCAGTCGGGGGATAAACCGCAACAAGAAAAGAAGATTGCCCCTGGCAGGAAGCGTAATGGTTTTCTGACCGGAAAGATTCAGCCTTTCGCTCCCGGGTATTGCATAGATACTTGCCGGACGGAGGAGCCGGTCAATGTGACAACGAAAGAGAACTTCGATTATCTCTATCATTCGGCATTGAGATATACCGGACTGATGAACGTGGAACTCCCTTTCCGTAAAAAGAAAGGGGGTAATACCCGGATGAATATCATCAACCTGTACAAGGAGATGGACAATCTGCTGCCCGAACATATCAACCTTGAAGTTGTAAATGGAAAACTCCATTTCTGCCTGTACAGGTTTCACGATTGGCCAGACTTCACACTGTTCTGGATACCGCTGGACTTTACACGCAAACTTTCCCGTCAATTAAGACGAATCACGCAGGAGTTCATTCTGCGATTCGTCCGTCACCACGGATTGCAGGATATTACAGAAACCGGCTATTACGAAATGGCGATTGACTATCTGGAAGATTATAAAAACTACAATGAGGAAGCGGATGCAATGGAAATCAGACAGAGTGCGCGTCTGGCACAAAGTTATCAGAAAGGAACCATCCACCGGACGTTGAACCGTATGAAAGGCAGGCATTTCTGCAAAGATTTCACCGGGAATCTACAAAAATACCAAACGGAGAAACCGAATGAACAAAAACTGCTGGAATTGATCAAAGAAGGCATGGCCTTGATTACTCCTGAAAGTCCGCACCTCATGCAGTATTATTACGACTGGGCGTATGAGGAGTCACCAGATTTTACTCCCATAGGGCTGGAAACACAAGTCATGCTGGGTTACTCGGCAAACGACGCCTTGTGTGAACAAATGGAATCCTACTTCAATTCGGACTGTCAGGAATCGTATGCCATCACCCCCGTCACTTGCCTCTATCTGACACCGGAAACGGATAAACTCTTCAGTATGGACAATTATCCTGAAAGGTTGTCCGACTGGATGGGGCGTTTCTTAAAACACGTATCAAACAACTTTTAAACACACCTGAATATGAATGAACTGACAAAAGATATCCAGCAGATCATGATACCCAGAGCTGCTTTGATAGCCTACGAGTACAAACAGAACAACTACTCCGGATCGGAGAATTACCTTGAACTCCGTCCCATCAATAAAGAAGGGCGGATGGGTGCAGGCATTCCCGTTACCTATCAATTCATGAATACCCTGCTTGAGTCCTATACCGAGGAAATGAGCGGGATTCCTCATGGACGTATGCCATCCAATATGATTTGGTGCGACACCAGAAAAGGTCGGGAGAAATATATCTGGTACAATCCGCCACAGAAGCGGCAGATGTATTTTAGAAAGTCCCTCGGCATTCCCGATGGAGTATTCAGTATGCCCGGAATTATCTACCTCGTCCGTAGCGGCCTTTTGGATGTCTTTGCCTTTATAGGGGAAAAGCCGAAAGACTCTACCAAACTCTACTATGCCCCTTATTTCAATGTAAGTGGTGCCAGTGTCTGTTTGGGAAATTCCTCACTGGAAAAACCGGCAGATCCCGATTTTGTCTCACTGACAGAGTACTGGGAAAAACGTTTCTGGCTCAGCGAATTCTCGCACTTGGGTAACAGAGGTAATCCCACTCACAGTAATCTGGTCAGTGTAACGGAAAACGCGCGCAATTATCCGTTCAATACAGAGGAACTCAAACCTATTAATAAATGCTTAAAGGAGATACTGCAATGAACAAGATACATTATACGGAACCTTACCTGCTTTCCCCCCAACATCCGGTGACGATATTCGTTATCGGTGCGGGAGGCACAGGATCACAGGTCATCACCAACCTGGCACGCATGAACATGGCATTGCAGGCAATCGGACATCCGGGGTTGCACGTCACCGTATTCGATCCTGACATTGTCACGGAAGCGAATATCGGAAGGCAACTGTTCAGTGAATCGGAGCTTGGAGAAAACAAGGCAATGGCTCTCGTCACCCGTATCAACCGGTTCTTCGGTTATACATGGGGGGCTGAATGCTGCCACTATCCGTTGGGGAGAAGCCGGAACAAAGAGAGTCCCATGCTGGCTAACATCATTATCACCTGCACGGACAATGTCCGGTCCCGTTTGGCTCTGTGGCGATTCCTCAAAAACCATCGGGAAATAAGTATCAACAATGAAAAGACTCCTCTTTACTGGATGGATTTCGGCAATACGCAAAATACCGGACAGGTGCTGGTCGGGACAATTCGCAACAAAATCCGTCAGCCTACTTCCGACAAACATATTCCAATACCAAAGATGAATGTAATCACCGAGGAGGTGAGCTATTCCACAATAAAGGAAAAAGATTCCGGTCCGAGTTGTTCGCTGGCGGAAGCGTTGAGGAAACAGGATTTGTTTATCAATTCCATGCTTGCACAAGTGGGATGCGATATTCTGTGGAAGATGTTCAAGGAAGGGAGGCTTGCGTATAGAGGAGCTTATGTCAATCTGAATACGTTGCGGGTGAATCCGATTCCGGTATAATGATCTATATCATGCAAAACCATGCAGAAATATCCCGTTGATATATCCTGCATGGTTTCTCTTCTTTGGTTCACTATTTCCTCTTATACCTTATTTATTTTTACCTCTCTGTTGCAAGAACTCCTGTATCTCCGAACTACGATAAAAGTTCTTTCCATTCTCATCTATATGGTAATAGCGAATCAAACCTTTCTCCCGATAGCGGGCAATGGTACGTTGCGTTACGCCAAGCAGATTAGCAAGATCACAGTTGTCCAATAAAGTATCGCCTTCCAAACAATCCTTCAAACGGTTTATACGATCCAGTTTCTTTTCAATGCGGTCAAAGCCTTCCACGATGGTGAGAATCATTTTTTCGAGTATCTCATTATCTATATACATAGTATATTCTCCTATTTTTAAAGGTGATTATTTTGATACCCTTCCTGTGCGCACTACAAGAGTATATGATATAGATAGTGAAAATGGTGTGCCAAGCAGCTCACGAAAATTACCAATATGCTGCAATTAATTGATTATGTGTTAGATAAAAATTGGATAAATAAATTCCTCATCATCAAGTGTAAACTTTAAAGGTGTAAAGTCGCTTTACAGTTGACAAGAAGGTTTACACCTCAATCTTTAAGGATTGACACCTGATGACATTTCACGACATCTACTGACAGAGAGTTGGTTACAGATATTTATCCGCTTTATCTTTGTATCAAACAAAAAAACGAAAGCCTATGGAAATTTTGAGTATTGAGTTAAAAACATATGAGAAGATGCAATATGCATTTACTTCCCTTAATCAGAAAATACAGCGATTGTACAATTTGCAGCAAGACAAAGGTTTAAGTGAATGGATGGACAATCAGGATGTATGTTCCATTCTTAATATATCACCGCGTACTTTGCAATCATTGCGTAATAGCAGGAAAATAACTTATTCACAGATTGAGAGAAGGATATACTATAATAAAAAAGATATTCTGGCATTACTGGAGGCGATGAATAAACCATTAATTTAGTATTATATGAGCTTGATAATCACATGTGAAAACGAGCAGGTCATTCAGTTTCTTAAAGAAGTAGATCAATTATCCCAATCCATTGAACTGCTTATGGCAAACTACAAGCCCATATTGGATGGACAGCGTTTCTTGACCGATACCGAATTATCCCAGTATCTAAAGTTAACTAAAAGGACTTTACAGGAGTATCGTAATATCGGTAAATTGCCTTTCTATCAGATAGGAGGAAAGATTCTTTATAGAGAATCAGATATTGAACAGTTGCTCTTAAAGAATCGGGTAGAAGCATTTTAGTAATTGGAGGCTATATTTCTTTGAGATATAGCCTCCAGAACTGTTGGAGTTAGGCAAAACTCTTTTCTACATTCACCATATCCTTCATTATGGATTGATCCAAAACTTTAGCGTAATGCCTTGTCATATTCATGTTTGCATGGCCGAGAATCTTTGCCACATTTTCCATAGAAACATCATTCGCTAGAAATACAATTGTAGCCGCAGTATGTCTGGCCACATGTGTGGTCAAGCGTTTATTTATGTAACAGATATCAGCAATTTCTTTCAAGTAGGCATTTGTCTTCTGATTGCTTAATACCGGCAACAATAATCGTTTTCCATTTGAAGAAGCGTATTCTTTATATTTATCCAAAATCTCTTTAGCAGCACTTAGCAAAGGAATATTGCACATTTCTTTAGTCTTTTGCCTCGGCTTGCGAATCCATAATTTACCTTGTGCATCTTTCACCAAATGATCAGCAGTAAGCTGTGAAACATCCACAAAAGCCAAACCGGTCAGGCAACAAAAGACGAATATATCCCGGACTAACTCAAGACGAGGGATTCCGAATTCTTTAGAACGGATTACATTCAACTCTTCAGCAGAGAGAAAGCCTACATTCACTTCCTTCTCTTTGAAGTGCAATCCATAAAACGGATCTTTCTTTATCCATTCATTACCAATAGCAATCCGGATCACTTTTCGGAAGTTTTTAATATGTTTCAGGGCAGAATTGTTTTGGCAGAGTTTTTCAGTTTTAAGGAAGAACTCAAAATTGCGGACAAATTCCTGATCAATCTCTTGCAGGGGCATATCCTCTTTGCGGTATTGTGCCAACAAGTATTGCTTCATATACAAAAGGGATGTATCAAACTTACGAATTGTTCCTTCAACATATTCTTTTCCGATCAAAGCGCGACATTTGTCATTATGTTCCTTAAATACTTCAAGCAACATCTTTTTGTCTTTACCATAATAACGTTCTAGGATAGCTGTAGCCGAAACGGGAGATTGGGCTTCTAATTCTATGTCACGATGAATTTGAAGTATTTTCAAACGCACAGCATCCAAGAAACTATTCAACTCTTTTGATTCCCTGTCTTTTCCTTTGGCGCATCCTTTAGCTTGGCACCATCTGTCGATAGAAACACTCCGTTTGATTCTAATTTCCACCGCCTGCTTGTTTACAGTTACTCGCACGCAAATAGGAGCTTCTCCATTCCTAAGTAATTTAGCTCTTTTAATGAAGAACAAAATACTCATTGTTTCTCTTTGGATCTTTGTCATAAACGCATCAATTTAGATGTTACAAATATACATGTGTAAACTCAAAAATGAAGCGATGCAAATAATTGAAAAACAATGAAGTATGATGCAATTCGTGGGCTTTTTTCGGACTTAAAAAAAGTCCCACGGATAAGCCCATTCTTATATCTATAAAACGCTATATTTTGCAGGAGTCTTAAAATTGAAAAAGCTCTGAAAACCATTGATTTTCAGAGCTTTTCTTAGTTCTTCCTTTTCGGCTTGTACACCCTCAGGGACTCGAACCCTGGACCCATTGATTAAGAGTCAATTGCTCTACCAGCTGAGCTAAGAGTGCAACATTTTATTTTTATTGCAACGTTGAATTTGTACACCCTCAGGGATTCGAACCCTGGACCCACTGATTAAGAGTCAGTTGCTCTACCAACTGAGCTAAGAGTGCTTAATTCCTCGTTTGCGGTTGCAAAAGTAGGTCTTTTATTTTATTTGACCAAACAATCATGCAGCTTTTTTACTATCTTTTTTTCGTCTTTATTCGAACACATAAAGCTCGGAAGGCGTATTTCGCTTTAAAGCAAGTAGTTGCACATCTTTGCCTACAATAACACCTTTGTTCTTTAATTTCCATTCCACCGTTTTATAAGCCAGCTCCGGGTGATTATTGTCTTTACTTAAATGGCATAACCAGATATATCGCAAATGTTCAGTAATATTTTCCGCCAGAAACTCTGCAGTATCAGAGTTACTCATGTGGCCGGTTTTACTTGCAATCCGTTCTTTCAGATATTGAGGATAAGGCCCCATTTTGAGCATTTCCTCATCGTAGTTGGCTTCAAGTATCAGATAATGGGCTTTACTGATATAATGAGCAGCTGTAGGAGTAATCTCTCCAAGGTCGGTTAAGAAAGAAAAGACTTTGCCATCAATTTCAATGCAATACCCCACATTGTCCGTTCCATCGTGTGGCACTTCAAAAGATTCGATGTGAAAATCTTCCAGCGTCATAGGCTCTTGCTTTTCCAGATAACGAACTGACGAGCTAAGTTTCTCCGTCATACAATAGCTACGATTGATTCCAGCATGAATACGTGCGGTTGTATAAACAGGAATATTCATTTTTTCTCCCAGATTACCCACTGCTTTAATATGGTCAGCATGATCGTGCGTTATAAATACCGCACGAATACTATCCATCAAGATATTATAATCTTTCAGTGATTTTTTGATAGTACGTATGCCGATTCCGGCATCTATCAGTATCCCATAGGTTTCAGTGCCCAGATAATAACAGTTCCCACTACTGCCACTCGCCAGGCTTATAAATTTTACTTTCATGTTTTATCCTCTTTATTAAAATGCAAAATGCCGTCAACTTTTACAGCAAAGTGACGGCAAATATACATAAAAAAGCAGAGAATTACCGAGAAGCCTCCTTCTTTTTGTCGATGGATTCGGTGATTTTTGCAAATAATAGTAGCGCTACAGCGGCAATCAGGCCTATAGCAGCAAAGTAATACCATATATAATGGGCATTTCCGCTAGCTGCCTCCCATGCTTCCCGCGTCTCGAACAAAGCCGGATCCGGACAATATTTAGTGAGCAGAATCCCCGCCAGACCAAAACCGAAAATGGAAGAAAGGAATGAATGCAAATGACTGAATCCTAAATACATTCCTTCTTCTCCTTTAGGAGCCTGTAAAGAGAAATATTCCAGATAACGCGGTGAAATGAAACATTCGGCAAGCGCCTGTACAACTATACCCGCAATCATCATCAGAGTAATATTACTCATACCTGTAATAAGATCATTACCCAACAAATTTCCACATGCCATCAGTAATGCCGAAATAGGAATCAAAAACATTCCCACATTCATCGAAGTAATCGCACTGCGTTTGGCCATCAAACGGGTGATAAAACTAACGCAGCAAACCACCACAAACGGATTCACATTGGCAATCCAACCCGGTTTTGCCGTCTCGCCAGCCATACGAATCACATATTTAGGCATAGTGGCATAAAGCTGCTGCTGCACCATCCAGAAACCAGTAACAATCAAAATAAGAATCAATAAACGCCAGTTTGTGATGATTCGCATAAATCCCTGTCCAATCTCATGGAGACTTTTTCCTTCACCTGCCGTATGCGTCGATTTATAAAGAAGAATAACAGCAAGTAAAGCAACTATTGTCATCGCACCGGAGAAATAATTAATATAGATATACGCTTGTTCACCAATAACATTACGCAAAGGATCGATAATCGTTTTACCGGTAAAAGCACCCACATTTACCATCATATAAAATATGGAATAACCACGGGCACGGGTTGCTTCCGTTGTTTCTTTAGCCACAGAAGCGGAGATAATGGACTTAATGAAAGAACCTCCCACCATAAGCACAAACAAAACCGGCACGATGATCCACCGGGTATAGCTATCAGGCAAACCATTAAATTGAGTAGTGGCACCATAACTAACCAAACCGGCAGCTTCCAGTAAAGTGGGCAGTACACCCAACCCTAAATATCCGATGGATAATAAGGAAAATGCTATAATCATTGATTTCCGGAAACCGATCTTGTCAGCATAAGCACCGGAAAAAATAGGAAGCAGATACAATCCACCGGAAAAAAGCCCGG
This sequence comes from Bacteroides sp. OM05-10AA, assembly GCF_003439055.1. Classification (NCBI taxonomy): domain Bacteria; kingdom Pseudomonadati; phylum Bacteroidota; class Bacteroidia; order Bacteroidales; family Bacteroidaceae; genus Bacteroides; species Bacteroides sp. OM05-10AA. The sequence goes on along the minus strand of NZ_QSUR01000016.1, from coordinate 15,669 downwards.
AAATCATACTTGCTTCGAAATCATTAAAACCTAAAATGGAAGATAGATAAATAGTGAGAACGATAAAAACGGCATAATATGCCATACGCTCAAACAGTTCGACTGTGTTGCTGACCCAAAATGCTCTCGTAAAGCCTTTAGCAGCACGCTGAGGGGAATTGTTCATGTATTTATATTTTTATTAAAATGTTAATTTGAGACAAAGATACGTTTTTTTGGCTTACTGTCCGTATCTTTGTTCCAAATTAGGTAATTAAAAACTATGATTATAGCTGTTGATTTTGACGGAACGATTGTAGAACATCGTTATCCACGCATTGGTGAAGAGATTCCATTCGCTGTTGACACATTGAAGTTATTGCAACAAGAAAAGCATCGTTTAATACTGTGGAGTGTGCGTGAAGGAGCACTTCTGGACGAAGCTGTCGAATGGTGTAAAGCCAGAGGTTTAGAATTTTATGCCGTTAATAAGGATTATCCTGAAGAGCAGAAAGGCCATCAGGGATTCTCTCGAAAGTTGAAAGCCGACATGTTCATTGACGATCGAAATCTGGGTGGTTTACCAGACTGGGGAGTCATTTACGAAATGATTAAAGAGAAAAAGACGTTTGCAGATATCTATAGCCAAAGCGGAGAAGAAGAAAAAACATCCCTGAAAAAGAAGAAAAGATGGCTGCCTTTCTAAGAAGCTGATAAATCTCAAACTAATAAATAAAAATGCACTCTTATCTGGCATGATTAGAGTGCATTTCTATATTCATAAATGATTTACATTCAACATTGAATCACAATTTACTACGCTTCTTTATTTTCCCACTTTTCCCTAAACTCCCATAATTGCTCAATAGTAGGATGAAAAGTCGGATTCTCCCAGTTTCTGGAAATCATTGCAATCAAAGATTCCAAATACGATTTACCATCAATAATGGTAGTACATTTATTGACCTGATATCTTTCTGTTGGATAATTCTTTGTCTCAATCATCTTTTTTGCCCAGTTCAATAATTCCTGAACAGCTTCATTGTCATAAGTATGTTGTGCCATATCTTTAGAATTTTCCGCAAAGATACAAAGTTTATTTATTCATAAATAAAGTTGTTCGTTTCTTTTTACTATAAAGATTCCATTTTAAATTTATACCTTTACGTCCAATATACTCAATTAGACTAACTAATAGAAGCAATAATTATGAAGAAAATTTTCATTTTAGTATGTTCATGTGCTCTTTTGGCAGCATGCAACAATAGCGCGAAAACAAACAAGAGTGCCGGTGCAGACAGTACCTCAATCGAAGTAACTGATATCCATAATGCGGAAAATTCACTTGATTACGAAGGAACTTATAAAGGAGTTTTCCCCGCTGCCGATTGTCCGGGCATTGAAACAACCCTGACATTAAATCCGGACAAAACATTCAGCCTCCATTCCGTATATATCGATAGAGACAGCTCATTTGACGAAAAAGGTACATATACTTTAAAAGACAACCTGTTGACTCTTAAAGAAGAAGGCGGAGAACTTTCTTATTATAAAGTAGGAGAAAATCATTTACGCAAACTAACAATGGATAAACAAGAAATAACCGGAGAACTTGCAGACCATTATGTTTTAAATAAAGAATAAGGTCTAAACAAATTTTGCTATCAATAGAGAACAAAATCAAGATTTTTTATGTTTATATAAATAGATATAAACTTAAAAATAGAACAACTTATGATTTATAGTTTTTTATTTCCCACAAAATCGAATACAACGAAAGTATCTTTGTTGCTATTGGCTGTCCGGATCATCTTCGGTATATTATTAATGAACCACGGTATCCAGAAATGGAGTAACTTCCAGGAGATGTCAGCAGTATTTCCTGATCCGCTTGGAATAGGAAGTCCCCTATCTCTCGGATTAGCAATTTTTGGCGAACTTGTATGTTCGATGGCATTTATCATCGGATTCCTGTATCGTTTAGCAATGATCCCGATGATTTTCACAATGATAGTAGCCTTCTTTGTAGTTCATGCAAATGACGTATTTGCAGTTAAAGAGCTAGCTTTCACCTATTTAGTTGTATTTATATTAATGTATATTGCCGGTCCCGGTAAATTTTCAATAGACCATATCATAGGAAACGAATTGTCACGGCGGAAGTCAAGAGCATACAAAAATTAGAAATAATAGCCCCGATTAATTAAAAAATATTATATTTGCATACACATAAGAGAGAAATTATCAATATTTTTTATTAATCAAAAACATTTTAACATGAAAAGAGGGAAACTGACTTTAGTCGCAGTAGTACTTAGTGGTAGCTTATTATTCAGTTCTTGTGTAGGATCATTTGGTTTATTCAACCGCCTGTCTTCCTGGAATCAATCAGTTGGAAACAAGTTTGTAAACGAACTCGTATTCCTTGCTTTCAACATTGTTCCGGTTTATGGTGTAGCTTACCTGGCTGATGCTTTAGTTATCAACTCAATCGAATTCTGGAGTGGCTCCAATCCGATGGCTAATGTAGGTGACGTAAAGAAAGTAAAAGGAGAAAACGGCAACTACATGGTGAAAACTCTTGAGAATGGATATTCCATTACTAAAGAGGGCGAAACTGCTTCAATGGACTTGATCTACAACAAAGAAGCCAACACATGGAATGTCGTTGCAAACGGTGAAAGCGCTGAATTAGTAAAAATGAACAATGATGGCACTGCTGATTTGTTCTTGCCAAATGGCGAAAAGATGAATGTAACGCTGGATGCTCAAGGCATGCTGGCAGCACGCCAGGCTACAATGAGCAATTTTATGTTTGCCGCCCGCTAAAAATGAAAACAAATACGAAGGAGATGAAACATCATATAGGAGTTTCATCTCCTTTTTCAACCTTATCTTCTTCTATCAAGAATCTTTTGTACTATGAATAAACTACATACACTTATCTATTCTGTTCTAATCTTCACCTGTCTATCTTGTCAGCAACAAACTCCTCAAACTCAAATAGAACAGACAGCCATTGATTTCTGCGAAGCCTTTTATAATTTCAATTATCCGGTCGCCAAAGAATGGAGCACGCCTTCTTCCCAATCTTATCTTAGTTTCTTGGCATCCAATGTCGGTCAAACCCATCTGGAGCAACTCAAAACACGAGGCGCTGCAAAAGTTTCTGTTATTTCAAGTGAGATAGATGCTAATTTAGAAGAAGCGTCGGTTGTCTGCCAAATCAAAAATGCATTCGTCATTCATCCTATCGGAGGAAAAATGGAATACGTAAGTTCCCTGCAAGATACGCTCGAGTTAGTAAGAGTAAATAATAAATGGCTGATTAGAAAGGATATCCCACAGCAAAATGGAAAGCAAAGTCACGACTGAATTTAGGATGAATGATGGGGAAATGCTCTTTCCTCGTTTCATAGGCAGGATTGACAGCTTTCATACCTCCATCAAAACGCAGAATAAAGAAATCCAAATCCAGGCGGAGACCTAATCCGTAGGCCACTGCTATTTGCTTATAAAACTTATCAAACTTGAAAACTCCTCCCGGTTGATTGGCATAACTCCGGATGGTCCAGATATTACCAGCATCAATAAATACCGCCCCCTGAAACTTCCAGAATAACTTGCTTCGGTATTCAATACTGGCATCCAGTTTAATATCTCCGGATTGATCGAGCAAATTCCCATTTCCTGCAAAAGAGCCCGGTCCCAAATCGCGAACACTCCATCCGCGGACACTATTGGCTCCACCGGAGAAATATTGTTTCTCAAACGGAATAGTCTTCGCATTTCCATAAGGTACAGCTATTCCCACACCGGCATGAAACGCAAAAGAGTTACGATAATCGATTCTGATATTCTTAGCAAAATCAAACTCCCCTTTCAGATATTGAGCATAAGGAATTCCCAGAATAGCGTATTCACCATTACTGTTCTTCCGAATGTTTGCAGCCTTTGACAGAGCATACATTACATTTCCCGCCGATTCGAAATTAAAACGGATGGAGTATGAATTAGAAGCAATCGTATTATTGATAATCGATCCTCCCACGCTATTATAATTATAGCTATATCCCATATTTATAATCAGTCGATCCTGATAATTATACTGGAATATATGGTTCTGTCCTTTATTTATATAGTCTTCTTTAAACCTTTCAGAGATACGGGGCAAATAAAGGAAAGCAATATTTATCAAATCAATGCGGTGTTGTATCTTCTGACGCTGTGTCCACTTGTAACTCCAGTTAGCAGAAGCCATCGTACGCAAGAACTCCGGTCGCAACTGATAATTATACTGTAAACCAAACTCTGTTGTAGCCCTGATTTTCCGTTTAAAATCAGAGGAAATGAATGGGAACAGGAAATTAGGAAAGTTGATACTCGTTTCCACCCCATACTCCGTATAGTTATTATTTGAATAGCCTGCCTGAAGCCCGGAAATAACCTCATACGCTCCACGGAATTTTATCATAAACGTTTCCGATCCGCGAAAGAGATTCCTATTCTGGAAAGATACGGAAGCTGCCGCTCCCAAGTCACCGGCAGAATTGGTTCCCTCTACCTCGAAAGATACCGATTTATGTTTGCTCTTAGTCAACATCACGTAACAATCGAGCATGGTTGAATCTCCAACTTGAGTCTCGATAAAACGGATATTTGTATATTTCAATGCAGACAAACGCCCGAAGCTGGAATAAGTTTGTTGCACATCACGCTCATTAAACAAATCACCGGAAGCAAACCGGAGGTTATCCGTAAGCACTTTAGGACGTAAATAGAGCTTATCCTTATAGTAAATCGGATATCCCTTATAATGAACCGAATCATTAATATCCACACTACTCAAGGCAGAAGACTGCAAAACGTCATAATCTGTAATAAAATTAATCTTATTGATCCAATATTGCTGATGTGCCCTTGCCGAATCACTCGCATGCGCTTTATACATCTGCAAATGTTGAGTCAGATCTACATTATAAGTATTACGAACCGTATCGGCCGTATATCCGATATAATCCTTATTAAATTTATAATAGCCATTCCGAAGCAACTTATTCGTGATACGTTGTCTGTCCGCATCCAATACATTCACATCCAAATACATTCCTTCCTTCAACAAGCTTCTGGCAGAATCCTGTTTGAGAAGAGAGGCTATTTTAGGATCATAAATATCATATTTGATAGATTGAACAACGTAGGGTTTGCCGGCCGTTACATCATAATACAGCTTAATCTTTTTCTTTTTTATTTTAGTCGAACGCTTCACAGTTGCCGCCATATATCCCATATTATGCACAGCCTTAGTGATCTCCTCTTCAGAGCGTTTCGCTTCGTCCTCGCTATATATTACAGGAGCATCCCCTATCCTTCTTAAAAATTTGTTTCCCCATTTGGTTGAATCACGTCCCGACAGATTGTAGACATAAAGTTGAGTCTTTATCAGGCTGAACCACTTGGCATTAGGATTTTGACGAACATACATACGTAAGGAAGAAGGCCGTATGTTTTTCTGGTCCGTACGAATTTTAACTTCATCCAGCAAATAAGAACCATCCGGCACAAACTTAGTGGTAGTACACGAAGCAAGTGACAAGACAGCAGCAGAAGCAAGTAAATAAAGAAAATTTCTCCTCATACGGTTTTACATCGATAGCATAAAAAATGCGCTTACAAAGATAAATTATATTTTCCGACGGGAAAAATAAATTAAGAAAAAGAGAGGAAAGTAAGGATAGATTGGAAATATCTTTATAGCTTTGCAAAAGAATATCAAATTTATGGCATCACTAAGTAAAAACAAAATAAAGTATATCCACTCGCTGGAACTGAAGAAAATACGCAAAGAAGAAGGAGTATTTCTGGCTGAAGGTCCTAAATTGGTAGGTGATTTACTCGGACATTTTCCTTGTCGTTTTTTAGCAGCCACTTCTTCCTGGCTTCAGGAACATCCCGATATAGATGCAAGTGAACTGGTAGAAGTTTCACAGGAAGATCTTTCACGGGCCAGTTTATTGAAAACTCCCCAACAGGTACTTGCCATTTTCGAACAGCCATCCTATACGTTGAATCCGGAAGTCGTGCACCAATCACTTTGCCTTGCATTGGATGATGTGCAAGATCCCGGAAACCTCGGTACTATTATCCGCTTGGCCGATTGGTTTGGCATCGAGCATATTATCTGCTCACAGAATACGGTAGACGTATATAACCCTAAAACCATACAAGCCACAATGGGAGGAATTGCCCGGGTGAAAGTGCATTATACTTCCCTCCCCGATTTTATCCGTTCACTCGGAGACACTCCTATATTCGGAACTTTCCTGGACGGAAAAAATATGTATGAGCAACCATTGTCTGCCAATGGCCTGATAGTGATGGGAAATGAAGGAAATGGTATAGGAAAAGAAGTCGCTGCATTGATTAACAGAAAATTATATATTCCCAATTATCCGGAAGGTCAAGAGACATCCGAGTCTCTTAATGTAGCCATCGCTACCGCAGTAATCTGTGCCGAGTTCCGTCGACAGGCTGCATGGAAGTAAAATCAAAAGGATAAAATAAATAAGGAAATAGGGCTTCCCCCTTCCTTTCCGCTTCATGCAGATACTCCATCAAACATTGGGAAGATTGATTCGGAACATTGGGAAGATTGGATGAAAACACTGGGATGTTTTTAAAAATCATCCCAGTGTTTTTTATTTCTTCCATTTGATTTTCAGAAAGCAGTGCAATCACTCCCGGCATCCATTCGACCGATTCAATCTCTTCAGTCAGTGGAAATACATCTCGAACAATTCCCTCACCGGTGATCTCCACCACCTGCTGCTTCATAAATCCTACAGCAGGTATCAGCAAATAATGAGAAGCAAAACGTTTCATTACGATCAGCGATTTTGGCGTCTTTGTTGTTGCTGCCTGCGTTGATTCATCTGACGTTCCTTTCTTTGCTCCATTCTTTCCTTCTGGATATGTTGTTCCACTTCAATCTGTTCCGGTTTCTTCTCGCGATGAGTTCCCGTACGACGACGGTTCATTTCTTCCGGTGTCAGACGTTGCATATCATCTTTCTCCTTGTCTATGATTTTATGCAAAGAGTCGGCATTTTCTTTTGCAGATATCTTCTTCAAAGAATCCGCCTTCAAAGCTTTTATCTTGTTCAAAGAATCGCGGACAGCAAACGAAACTGTGTCCGTACAATGATAACGAGTCATCATGAAACGGTCAGCCAGTAATGCTCCTCCCTTTTCCAGACTATCTGCCGGATAATAAATGAAGCCTTTTATCTCTTTCATTGGACCTAATGTATCTGCAAACAAACGAATCTGTTGCACACCCGGTTCAGTCACCGTTTTCCAATGATTGATCGTATCTTTCTCATAAATCACCTGCATGGCCATCGTAACGCCTCTTAAAGAGTCGGCAAGCATCGGTTCGAGGAATCGATAGCGTACTTCCCACACCAGCGTATCGCGGTCTTTGTAGTTAGAGTCGGTCGGCAAAGTAAATACATATTGATTATTCATCATTTCACCGGTCAAACGAATCATACGCTGCCACGGCCAGACATCAATACTGTCACCCTGCTTAGTCATTTTCGGTTTCTTATCACGTTTGGCTATCAGGTCACCCACAAGTTCCTGTTCGTCTTTCAAACGCTTCTTCACCTTATCATAAATTTTCGATAAAATCTCTGTGTTACGTGTATACCAAACCATGGATGAGTCAAATGCAGCCTGCGTAGTCCCGTATTTCTTAAAAACGGCGTCGATATACAATGCCTTCTTATAGTTCTCACTATAAGGCAAATTATCTCCCATAGACTTTGCCACATGATAATCATACAGCAAATTCTCCATCTTCGATTCCGAGATTACATCACTGGGCCTTTTCACTTTACACCCGGCTACTGCAAAAGCGAACATGCAGATGAGACACAGATGAAACCGAAATTTACTTTTCATGATCCGTAGCTTCCTTTTTATCTTTATCCAGCGAATGATATGACTCATTCAAATATTTACTATAAAAAAGTAACAGGGCAATGATACCACAACTGATAGCGGCATCTGCAAAATTAAAGATCGGACTAAAGAATATAAAATGCTCTCCGCCCACAAACGGCATCCATGCAGGCCAGTTTGTATCTATAATCGGAAAATAAAACATATCCACCACTTTTCCATAAAACCAGGTAGAATATCCACCGCCTTCGGGCATAAAACTGGCAATCTGCGAATGAGTGCTTTCATTGAAGAAAACTCCATAGAACACACTGTCTATGATATTTCCTAAAGCACCGGTCAGAATAAGAGCCACACAGACAATGTAGCCTGTTTTGAACCCTTTCTTTATTATTTTATAAAGATACCATCCTATCAATGCCACTGCAACAATGCGGAATGTTGTCAGGAACAGCTTGCCGAAAATCTCCATACCGAAAGCCATTCCGTTATTTTCGGTGAAATAGATATAAAACCAATCTGTCACACGTATACTTTCATGCCAGTACATGTGAGTTTTAATCCAGATTTTGATGATCTGGTCAATAATCAATACGGAAAAGATAACGAGAAGGGCAATTCTCCCCTTCGTGAATAGTTTCTTCATGTGTTTATTATAAATTAAACATAACGAGCTACAAGTGCCGTGCGTAAACTTTGCGCAGCTACTTGTAGCTCGTTACCTGTAGCCTACTTGCTATCTGTTATTTTTTACCACTGTTCTTTGCTTCAATACTTAATGTAGCATGAGGAACAGCACGCAGACGCTCTACCGGAATCAATTTTCCGGTTTCACGGCAAATGCCGTACGTTTTGTTCTCAATACGTACCAAAGCAGCTTGTAATCCTTGGATAAACTTCAGCTGACGTTGTGCCAGGCGGGTTGTTTCTTCCTTGGAGAGCGTGTTAGCTCCTTCTTCCAATACTTTATACGTAGGAGATGTATCGTCGGTATCATTACCGTCCAGTCCCATCAAACTTTTTTTCAACTGTTCATAGTCACGTTGTGCCAATTCCAGTTTCTCCATAATAATGGCACGGAATTCCTCGAGTTCCGCATCCGAATATCTAGTCTTTTCTGCCATAATTTTACAATTTTAAAAAGGTTAATCAATATAGTATTAGTCTTTTATCACGTTTACAAACAGTGAGAAGTCATCAAACTCCAGCATTGTTCCGTCTTTCACTTCATCTACAAGTTCCAGAGATGTGCCTAAAACCTGGTTACAAATATAAGTATTATATTCATTTACCGCATCATCTGTTTGCGTATTTTTCGAGATTGTTATTTTTATTTTGTCTGTAATCTCGAAGCCGCTTGACTTACGTATATTCTGAATACGGTTCACCAATTCACGGGCAATACCCTCACGACGCAATTCCTCGGTAACAGTAACTTCAAGTGCTACAGTCAGTTTACCTTCGTTGGCAACCAACCATCCCGGAATATCCTCACTAAAGATCTCGACGTCTGATGCTTCGATAACAGCTTCCGCACCATCCAGATTTAATGTATACTTTCCGTTCTTCTCCAATTCACCGATTGCTTCCTGTGACATTTCTGCAACCGCGGCGGCTACCGCTTTCATTTGCTTGCCGAACTTCGGACCCAGTTTCTTAAAGTCACATTTCACTTTCTTCACCAATACACCGGCCGCACCATCAACGAATCTGACTTCTTTCACGTTCACTTCGTTCATAATCAGGTTCTTCACAGCTTCGATATGAGCTTTCTGCTCTTCATCTACTACCGGAACCATGATACACTGCAGTGGTTGGCGTACCTTGATATTCACCTTACGACGCAATGCCAACACCATAGATGTAACATCCTGTGCCATTTGCATGCGGGCTTCCAATTCCTTGTCTATCATTTCTTCCTGATATTTCGGGAATTCGGCAAGGTGGACAGAAACGACACTGTCGCGTCCTGTTGCTGTAATCAAGTCCGTATACAAGCGGTCTGCATAGAACGGAGATATAGGAGCCATCAATTTGGCAACTGTTTCGAGACAAGTATACAATGTCTGATAAGCAGACAATTTATCCTGTGTAAATTCACCACCCCAGAAACGTTTACGATTCAGGCGGACATACCAGTTGGACAAATTATCATTCACAAAATCAGAAATCAAACGTCCTGCCTTTGTCGGCTCATATTCATTATAGCAAGTATCTACCTCCTTTATCAATGTATTCAATACAGACAAGATCCAACGGTCGATTTCCGGACGTTCTGCCATCGGCACATCCGCTTCTTTATATTCAAATCCGTCTACATTTGCATAAAGTGCAAAGAATGAATACGTATTATATAAAGTGCCGAAGAATTTACGACGCACTTCTTCCACTCCTTCAACGTCGAATTTCAGGTTATCCCACGGAGAAGAGTTGGTTATCATGTACCAACGCAACGGGTCGGAACCATACTTCTCAATCGTAGTAAACGGATCGACAGCGTTATTCAGACGTTTAGACATCTTGTTGCCGTTCTTATCGAGCACCAGACCGTTAGAAATAACAGCCTTGTATGACACACTGTCAAATACCATCGTAGCGATAGCATGCAAGGTAAAGAACCAACCACGTGTCTGGTCTACCCCTTCTGCGATAAAGTCAGCCGGATATACCTGACGGCTATCCAACAGTTCTTTATTTTCGAACGGATAATGTATCTGCGCATAAGGCATAGCACCCGAATCGAACCATACATCAATCAAGTCTGATTCACGCTTCATCGGTTGGCCATCTTTTGATACCAATATGATGTCGTCTACATAAGGACGGTGAAGATCTATTTTATCATAATTTTCTTCCGAATATTGGCCCGGCACGAAACCTTTATCCTTGTATGGATTGGATTTCATAAATCCGGCTGCTACCGATTTCTCGATTTCATTATAAAGTTCTTCTACAGATTCGATGCATATCTCATCCGTATTATCTTCCGTACGCCAGATAGGCAATGGAGTACCCCAATAACGGGAACGGCTAAGGTTCCAGTCATTCAGATTTTCCAGCCACTTACCGAAACGGCCGGTTCCGGTAGATTCCGGTTTCCAGTTGATGGTCTTATTCAATTCCATCATTCGTTCCTTGCAAGCGGTAGAACGGATAAACCAGCTATCCAACGGATAATAAAGTACCGGTTTGTCTGTACGCCAGCAATGCGGGTAGTTATGGACATGCTTCTCTATCTTGAAAGCCTGATTGTTTGCTTTCATCATCATAGCAAGAGCGATATCCAAAGATTCGGCTGCCTGTGCAGCTTTCTCATCAAACTTACCATCTACCATGAATTCAGGATTGTAGGCGTTTTTCACCCAAGCACCCTGATATTCTTTGTATTTATCTACATCAACACATTCTTTTACAAAGGTTTCATCCAATTCATCCAATAGATAGAATTTACCTGTCAGGTCTACCATCGGACGAGTTTCACCTTTCTTATTAATCATGAACAGTGACGGGATTCCTGCAGCACGTGCCACATTCGCATCGTCCGCACCAAAGGTAGGTGCAATGTGAACGATACCTGTACCATCTTCTGTAGTTACATAATCTCCCAATATCACACGGAAAGCCTTATCACTAGCCTTCCAGCTACCATCTTCCGCTACTTCAACCGGTTTCACCCAAGGGATCAACTGCTCATATTCCATACCGACAAGATCCGGACCTTTATATTCGGCAATCACCTTATATGGAACGAGCTTGTCACCCGGCTTATAATCTTCCAGCTTCAAATCAGCAGCTTTTGCATTAAAGTGCGCATTCAATAAAGCCTTTGCCAGAACCACCGTTATAGGTTCTCCGGTATAAGCATTATAAGACTGCACAGCCACATAATCAATTTTCGGTCCTACGCAGAGCGCCGTATTTGAAGGCAATGTCCACGGAGTAGTTGTCCAAGCCAGAAAATAAGGAGTTCCCCATTCCGTCATTTCCGGTTTAGGATTCTTCATTTTAAATTGGGCAACGGCCGTTGTATCTTTTACATCGCGATAACAGCCCGGTTGATTCAACTCGTGAGAGCTCAATCCTGTTCCTGCAGCCGGTGAATACGGTTGTATCGTATATCCTTTATATAATAAACCTTTTTTATGCAGTTGCTTCAATAGCCACCACAGTGTTTCAATATAACGATTATCATACGTGATATAAGGATGCTTCATGTCCACCCAGTATCCCATCTGATGAGTCAGGTCTTCCCACTCCTTGGTATATTTCATCACGTCCTTCCGGCAAGCCGCATTGTAGTCGGCAACAGAGATTTTCTTACCAATATCTTCTTTTGTGATACCTAATGCTTTTTCTACACTTAGTTCCACAGGCAGTCCGTGCGTATCCCATCCGGCTTTACGCTTCACCTGATAACCCTTCATCGTTTTGTAGCGGCAGAAAATGTCCTTAATGGTACGAGCCATTACATGGTGAATACCCGGCATACCATTAGCCGAGGGAGGTCCTTCGAAAAACACGAACGAAGGACAGCCATCACGTTCTGTCATACTCTTGGCGAAAACCTGGTTCTCGTCCCATTTCTTCAGCACATCTTTGTTTACCTGCGAAAGGTCAAACTGCGAATATTCAGTAAATCTCTTACCCATAGCTGTCTACGATTTTACTATTTACAATTTACAATTTGAGGGGTATCCCCATTTTTAAGGGTGCAAATTTACAAAAACATTTGTTTAGTTGAGCAAAAAGCTAAGACTTTTAATCGGATTCGTGTGAAGTTAACGATTATAAACCGCCTACGGCCTAAACAAAACAGGTATCTCCTTGTTTTAGTGGGAAACCTAAAAACACTTAACTTATGAATTATGGAATTAGTATTTTATTCAGGGCAATCCCTTTGGTGATGGCTATTTTTTGCTTCGGATACGGAGCGTTCATTTATGGTTATGGAGATGCCGGCGGTCGTGTTGTAGCGGGCCCTGTGATATTCTCATTAGGTATGATATGCATTGCGCTGTTCTGCACGGCTGCCACTATTATCCGGCAAATCATACATACATATAATCAAGCTGCGAAGTACGGTTTACCGATACTCGGTTATCTGGCAGCTATAGTGACTATAATCGGAGGTATCTGTGTTTTCAGTAATGCCGACGGTACTTCAGCTTTTGTGGCAGGCCATGTAATAACCGGTGTAGGTTTTATTACAGGTTGTGTAGCCACTGCTGCCACCTCCTCTACCCGTTTTTCTTTGATTCCGGGAAATTCCAGAGGCACGGGCAATGAAGTTCCTGAAGGCGCATTTTCTTTAGGTCAGGAACGGGCATTGGAAATCATTGTCATTCTCATTTCTCTTATCGCATGGATATGGGCATTTGTTTTATTGGCTAACAGCCATGTGCATCCGGCTTATTTTGTAGCTGGTCATGTAATGGCAGGGCTTGCCTGCATTTGTACCAGTCTGATTGCATTGGTAGCTACCATAGCCCGTCAGATACGCAATGTATATTCGGAAAAAGAACGTTCACAATGGCCCAAGCTCGTTTTATTGATGGGCTCCATTTCTTTTATCTGGGGATTTTTTATAATCTTAGCCGATTCAGGCAGCGCCAACGGTACTACCGGATATATCATGCTTGGACTAGGTTTAGTCTGTTACAGTATTTCCAGTAAAGTCATTCTTTTGGCTAAAATCTGGCGACATGAGTTCAAACTCGCCAATCGTATTCCTTTAATTCCGGTATTGACTGCATTGGCTTGTCTGTTTTTGGCGGCTTTTGTATTCGAGCTTGCCACTGTAAATGCAGATTACTTCATTCCGGCACGTGTTTTATCAGGACTCGGAGCGATATGCTTTACGCTGTTTTCTATCGTTAGTATATTGGAGAGCGGCACGTCTTCCAAATAAAAAATATTCTATAAAAAGGGCGTCACTATATGCCCCGGATAGTGACGCTATCCAAGGCACATAGTGACGCTATCTTGACAGCATAGCGTCACTCTTTTATTTTTTGAATCTAACCTCATACAGGTCATTCCTGCGGTCTTTCAAGTTACGTACACTACCATACGTATGCAATTCGTTCAGCAAATCCAGATCAACATCCGATACCAAAATCATTTCTGTGTTAGGAGTTGCTTCTGCCCTCTTTCCGTCCGTTGGAAAAGCAAAATCGCATGGGGTAAACACACCCGATTGAGCATATTGAATATCCATATTGTGCACACGGGGAAGGTTTCCGACACTTCCGGCAATGACTACAAAACATTCATTCTCAATAGCACGCGCCTGTGCACAAACACGAACACGGGAGTAGGCATTCTGGGTATCTGTCAGGAAAGGAACAAATAATATCTGCATTCCCTGATCTGCCATCAGGCGGGAAAGTTCGGGAAATTCCACATCATAACAGATTAAAACTCCGATCTTTGCACAATCCGTATCAAAAGTGTTCAGAAGTTTGCCACCGTTCAGTCCCCAGCTTTTTATTTCATCGGGGGTAACGTGTAATTTCTCGTACATTTCGTAGGTTCCATCCCGTCGGCAAAGGAAACCGACATTATAAAGTAGCCCATCCTCTTTTACGTATGGCATACTTCCTGTTATAATGTTAATATTATAGCTAATAGCCAGATTCATAAACCGTTCCCGAATCTCATCGGTATACTTTGCCAATCCGCGAATAGCCTGTGATTCTCCTTTATCATTATACTTCGACATCAAAGGAGCATTGAAATATTCCGGGAAAAGAACAAAATCGCTTTTATAATCGGATACTGCGTCCACGAAGAATTCTACTTGTTCGAACAAGTCGTCCAACGTTTTATAGCTACGCATCTGCCATTGCACTAATCCTACACGAACCGTAGTTTTAGGACTGATATATTCTTGCGTAGGTGGTTGATAATAGATATTATCCCATTGAAGCAAACAGGCATAATGTTTCGATTCTTCGTCATTCGGCAGATAATTGGTCATCACCTTTCGCACGTGAAAATCATTCGATAGCTGAAAAGTTAATACCGGATCATAAATCTCGCGTTGACGCACTCGTTCGATATATTCTTTCGGACGCATTTTGTCAGCATATTTATGATAATTCGGGATACGTCCGCCAAACATGATAGCTTTCAGGTTCAATGTTTCGCATAGTTCCTTACGATATTCATACATACGACGTGCCAGGCGCAAACCGCGATAACCCGGATGAATGAACACTTCAATGCCATACAAGATATTTCCTTCGGGATTATGTGTATTGAATGTTTCCTTACCTGTCACTTGTGCATACGTATGGTCGTTCTTTACTTTATCATAATCAACAATGATGGAAAGAGCACAACCAACTATTTTATCATCGACTACTGTAACGATCTGACCTTCCGGAAAAATTTTAATTAACTTCTGGATCTGCTCACGAGTCCAAAACACATCGCTACCATCAGAATAGACGCGGGTAAACGACTGGGATAACTGTACATAATCTTCTATTTGCAGATTGCGTATCTGCACTTTATTAATTTTTATCGGATGTTGTTCCATAACAATACGTGTTTTATAAAAGATAGTGTAAAGGTATAGCTATTCCTTTAATTGTGTTTTCAAACCAAGAAATAATTAACAATACTATCTATTTTATGCACTCTTTTTGTAAGCGTCTCCGCGATTCTATATAGTATATTAAAATAAAAAGGCTAATGATCCCTTTTTAGTCATTAGTCTTTT